>MHYA01000093.1:0-24320 GCA_001825675.1 Planctomycetes bacterium GWF2_42_9
GGCGAACATAAAGGATGGGAAACGCCGGAAGGTACTGATTGGTTTCAGGCGGCCACAATGTCCTGGTGCGGCAAAAATGCTGATACTCTTGCACCGATGGGCCCGTATATAGTTACGCCGGATGAAGTATCAAACGTTTATGATTTGATTTGTAAAAATTATACCAACGATGTGCTTCGTGAGAGGTCTTATACCGGCTGTTATCTTATAGGTGTTGAAAGATTCATTAGCTGGTACAGTTCATTTGCGACACTGCATCCCGGCGATGTACTGCATTTGGGAACAATGGGCGTTGATGGTCTGTCAGGTTTTAAAAATCTGACTTACGGCCCGCAGGATAGTATTTCAATCGAGATGGAAAAAATCGGCAGATTAAGTAATCGCATCGTTGTCGAGTCTGTCAATGACTGGCGAAATGATGATGAATCTTCAAAGGCGATACATCCATCGCCTGCCGTACGCGATATGATAACAACCGGCAAGACAGAGATAAGCAAGCCGCATGATTGGGACATTTCGCAGATAAGACATTACTGGACGGTTTACGGTAATTATAATGATGTTAAACAAGTCGAAGGGCTTGAGATTTCAAATTATCCGAGGATTTTGAATACACCCGCATCGTCGGTTGGTAATAATAGTGATACAGTTGAGATACCGCCGCGAGCGACGACGGTAGATATTGGCGTTGAGCTTGCCTGTGTGATAAAGAAAGTTGCGTTCAGAGTAAACAGAAGTAACGCCGCTGAATATATTCTTGGGCTTACACCATTGATTAATTTGTCGGACAGGTCTTTTAAGGATTCGCTGGTTGAGCCTGCGACACCGCAGGAGGCAGGACTTCCGACGGTTTACGGCAGATGGGCTGACAAGTTTAATGTTGTATCCGACAAGCTTGCTGCATTTGATGCGAAGAGACTTTCGAGTTTGAAGATGTCATTGAACGCAGGTGAGTTTGGAAGCATAAAAGGATGCAGCGATGAGTATGTTCTGAATTTTGCACAGGTTCTGGAATTCATAACAAAATATGTAACGCTGTTTCCGGGCGATTTACTTACGCTCGGCAGAATTGGCAGGACAATTAACGTTCCGGCACACGAATTAGTAACCGCCGGTGTGAAGATAACCGCAGGCATTGAAGGCCTTGGCGAAATATCTATGATAATAAAACAGGAATCACAAAGAAAACCAACTCTTATATCAAAGATAGCGACAGTTGTTGGTGAAACAGTAAAAAGAAAGTAGAAAGGTAGCGTTACAATGCGTTTGAATGGTTTGATAGCAGCTCCGTTTACGGCGATGAAAAAAGATTATAGTATTAATCTCGATGAGATTTCAAAATATGCGCAATTGCTTATCGAAAATAATGTCAGCGGTGTTTTCATTTGCGGCACCAGCGGCGAAAGTATGTCGCTGACAACAAGTGAGCGAAAACAAATTGCCGAGGAATGGGTGAAATATGCTGCACCTGATTTTAAAATCATAGTCCATATCGGCTCTACTTGTATTGAGTCGAGTAAATCGCTGATGGTTCACGCCGAGAAAATCGGTGCATCGGCAGTTGGTATGATTGGGCCGTGCTTCTTTAAGCCGTCTAATATTGATGTTTTGGTTGATTATTGTCAGACAGTTGCGGCAGCATCGCCAAAGTTGTCATTCTATTATTATCATATGCCATCAATGAATGGTATAAATTTCAGTATGAGAACATTCCTTGAGAAGTCGGCGGATAAGATTCCGAATCTGACGGGCATAAAGTATACTTATGAAGATTTGATGGATTTCCATCTTTGCCAGAAGTTTGACAACGGCAGATTCGATATGCTATTCGGCAGAGACGAACTGCTTTTATGCGGTCTTGCACTGGGAGCAAAAGGCGCAGTAGGCAGCACATATAATTTTATGGCTCCGCTTTACAATGATATTATCGAGAAATTCAACGCCGGCGATATCAAGGCAGCAAGGGCATTGCAGGGCAAATCGATGGAGATAATTAGATTGATAGTATCTTCCGGCAATTCATTTATGTCCAACTGCAAACACATAATGAGACGCTTTGGCCTTGAGCTTGGTACGGTTCGCAAGCCGCTGGTCTGCACTACGAGTCAGCAGGCAGATGAGTTGAATAAAAAACTGGATGAACTTGGCTTTGCAGAAGTCTGCAACTGCAATAATATAACTGTGTAAATACCGGGAGGTAAAATGAATATAGTAAAATTATTCATCATAGTCCTTTTAGGCATGACTGTTGGTAATGCGTTTGGGATAACCAAAGCTTATGAAAAATTTACTTATGGCACTTCCGGTCTAAATGATCAAAACGAAGGCGGTGGATGGGGCGGAAGATGGGCGGCGAGCAATGTGGAAACCAGCAATACCACTTTGTCTGCCCCAGGTGCTTATGGTTATACACCATTGCCGGGAATGGTTAATGCGAATGTGTCCGGCAGGGTCGCCAGGCGAAGATTTGGTTTTAATATTGATATGAATTCCCCGGCTACATACTATTTTAGTATGCTTTTCCGGAAAAATGATTCTTCAAACGGTACAAGCGGAGAGTGGTTTCATCTAATCAGACTTGAAGATATTAATGCAAATATAATTTGTAAATTTGGCATCGGCAGCGATGAGAGTGTTTTCGTTCAGCCTTTTAATAATTCTGAAAGAACTTTCTCTTCCGATGCCGGAGTCGTAAATATTGGACAGACTTATCTTGCCATTGCCAAACTTGTTGTCAATAGCGGCAAAAATGATGTTATGTATTTTAAAGTATATGATGCCGATACGGCATATTTCCCCGGCGATTTAACAGAAGAAAACAGTGATGCCTATGTCGCGTTGGACAGCAACGACATAATAACGCATTTCGCACTCGACTGGGGCAGTACACAGGACAGCGTTTGTTATGACGAGTTAAGAATCGGCACAACATTTTATGACGTTGTTAATACAAATCCGGTAAATCACTTTGCCTATGAAAATTTTGATTATGATGGTGCGGCTTTATACGGTCAAACAGGCGGCACAGGTTTTTCCGGTGCGTGGACGGGTACGAGTGTAACGACATCGACGAGTAGCCTGTCCGCTCCGACAGGATACGGTTTCGCTCCGACAGGCGGCAGATTGGATACGACAAGCACAGGTTTTACTGTTACGCGAAATCTTGCTTTTGACATAAAATTAAATCCTTCCGGGCGCGACCCGCTTGTTTATTATTTCAGCGCATTATTCAGAAAAAATGATACCGCTGATATCGGCACCGGCGAATATCTTATGCCGATACGTCTGCTTGATTCTGCTGATGGAATAGTAGCTGATTATCTTATTGGCAGTACGGAAAATGTCGGGACAAATGTCGGCGGTGGAGCCACTGGTCTTTCAGCAAATGATTTTATTGAATTCGGCCAGACATATCTTTTGGTAGGCAAATTGCTTTGCAGGGGAGCGAATACTCCGCAATATAAAGATAGTAACGACTGGAGTTTTGTAAAAGTTTATAAAGTTGGCACAGACACGGTTTATAACAGGCCGGTTTATGACAGCTATTGGGATGCGGCAGCTTACGGCAACAGTAACGCGGTAATAAAAAAACTCCGGATTAACAGCGGTTCCAGTCAGGACAGAGTCTATGTTGATGAAATACGAATTGGTACCAAGTGGGAGGAAGTCGTAAATACGGAAAGATTCGGGCCCGAACCAATCAGCGATTATCTGCGTGATACATATTTGAAAATTGACGAATCCGAAGCGACAAGACTTGATACTGCTGCAGCTCGCGGGCTTATGGAAATAAAACCGGTTATACTGCCTGAAGGTGAAAATTTTGTCGGCAGCAATTTCCACATGGGTTGGCCGGTCGCCTCGCAAAGCGGCGATAATATAGTGATGGTCTCAAGGACGCAAATTTATCATTCTGCTTGTGCTGAATGCAATGCCATTTATCCGGAAGGCGCGGATGATTATAGTGAAGGATTTATGTGCTATTCATCCGACAGCGGCAGAACATGGGGACAGAGGATAAGGACAAATCAATTTTTTGAGAACTCTGAGGGTCAGACAACTGGTGGAATGTCAAATGTCGGCACTACGGATGATGGTGATATTTTCATAAAATGGAAAGGAATTATTAAATCAAGTGACGGCGGCAAAAGCTGGGCGTTATATGAAGATGCTTTTAGCGGATTGCCCACTGACAGCGGTTTTATGGGGCCGAATGTTTCTAAAAATGCTGCGTTTGGCTTGCTGATGTGCAACGGTACTAATGCTATTCCCAGTGGAACACATTCGCCGCCGTGGCATACTTATATCAAACGTTCGCTTGATAACGGTGCAACCTGGCAGAGTATGGCGTGGGATACCACTAACGGCGGCCAAGACCCGAACTACTATACAATGCCGGCAGAACCTGCGAATGTTTCGTGGGGGCCGGGACATATTCTGCTGCTCTCGAGAGAACACAATGAAATGATGGCGAGCGACGGAAACACATGGGCGATGAGTCAGCATGTATATGAATATGTCGATGGCGACGACTTCAGCGATATTATTATGACTACACAGCGGACGAACATCGAAGGTAATTTACAGGCCGATGAGTTAGCGAATGATACTGCTGACCTTTGCTATAACCCGGTTACTAACCGTATAGAAGCTCTGCAATCTTCACGCAGAGCCGGCGGGCCGGGCTTCGACGGCAATGGTGAATTGGTTTCGATGTCATCATTGAACTTGTGGAGTATAGACCCGAACGATTTGCTTGTAGGCAGTAATTTATGGCGATTTGAAGGCACAATGCTTTTGAGGAATGATTATTGGAGTCCGACGAATAATATTGACGGCCTGCATCCGGGCGGCACTACAATCGATGTGAATAACAATGTTCAGCATATTTTTGTTTATGCCGGCGGCAAAGGCTGCGAAAAAAGCGGTGTGTTCCAATTCGACCGCACATTGAATACCGGCCAGTTAAGTGCGTATTTAAAATCTACAGTGCCGAATCATCTTTATACAAAGCGGATTAATATTAATTGTGATGATTTAGCCGATGATTTGTATGATTCATTTATAACTGTGAAAATTAGTTCAAGCATTATTACATACAGTCAGTTTAATTCAGATGCGAACGATTTGTATTTCACAGACGACCAGCAGCGAACTTTGCCGCATAGAATTCTCAAGTGGACAACCAGTGCAAGCTCTTATATTCTCGTTCAGATTCCGCATCTTGACCCATCGATAAATACAAACCATATTTTTATGCATTGGGGCAAATCTGATGCGTGTTTCCATCAGCACGATAATGATACAAGTCCGAAACTTGAAAGTTTTTCCGTAAGCTTCTGGGTGCAGAATGCGACATCGACCGGTTCATATTATATGGTCTGGAAAGGCAATACAAGCAGTGCCGTGGCCGGTTGGAGCTTTTTCAGAGATACCGGCGCCAACGGTAATACGTTGCGATTCAGGCTTCAGGGCAATTATAACGCGAATATGGCATCATTTACGGATACCGCAAACTGGCATCACGTTGTCGGCGTTATTGACAGAACCGCAAGTCAAAGCAGGCTGTATGTTGATGGTGCGTTGATAGACACGAAAAATATTGCCGCTGTAACAAGTATTGAAACAACCGCGGCCGTACAAATGGAAGCGTCGTCTTATGGTGCAGTTGATGATATTAGCATTGTAAAACACGCGATGACCGCTTCAGAGATCGCAGGCATATATGGCGCAGGCAGAACAACATACATAGATTTATCTTATTCAGCATTGCCTACGGTAACTGTCAGTGCAACTGATAATGCTGCAACAGAATATCCCGGCAACACCGGCAAATACAGAATCACACGCAGTAACAGTTTAGCTGAACCTTTGTATGTGCATTACTATATGAGTGGTACGGCAACCAATGCGACTGATTATAACAATATGACCGGTACAGCGATTATCCCTGCTGGCAGCACTTACGTTGATGTTACTCTTGCACCGAAATGCGATGTGCTGGCCGAATCCACCGAGACAGCAACGCTTAATATTATCGAGGGTGTTGATTACGATCTCGGTGCGACGGCTTCCGCAACAGTAAATATTACCAACAGTAATTGCACCGGATTGTTTTTAGACCTGGCGCAAATACCTGTCGGAGATGGCATTGTTAATATGGTTGATTTTGCATTATTTGCGGATGCCTGGATGAGTTCTGATGTTTCATCACACTATAATGCTGATTATGATATCAGTCCAACCGATGGAGACGGCTGGGTTGATAGTGCGGATTTAAATGTGTTTATACAGCACTGGCTGGAACGTTTTTAGTCTGTTGGGGATTGACTATAAGCGAAAAGGTTCAACATGAAAAAATTCATCAAGCCCTTGGTCATAAAATCATGTTTTATAGCTACAACCGGACTACAATCATAAGATGCGATATTTACCACAAGATGCGAAATTTACCATTTACTAAGTGCTGAAAAGTGCGATATTTGTGGAAAAACGAGGATTTTCAAAATTATTAAGAATCAGCTGCTCTACCAACTGAGCTAATCGCCCGGAGAAAAATAGGCTGTTACTTTATAGCTTTCCACACTTTTTTGCAAGTGTATTATCAACTATCCTTCACGAAATCCTAATCTTAACTTTTTCAAAATATTCCTAATTAAAATCTCCAATTATGCGAAAATTAAATAGAAAATCCTCTGAATTTAAAAGAGGATAATATTAATCTTTAAAATGGTTTAAAAAATTATTTTATTTACAGCCGATAAAAACATGTTTTTGAACAAAAATTTGCTTTTTTCACAGAAATTTTCACCATTTCAAAAATTTTTCCTATTTACACTATTTTATCCAATTTAACATTGACGATAATTTAGTTGTCAGTTGGAAATTTAACATAAGCGAAAATGGAGTTGATTTATGACAGAATTAGAGACAGTAGAAACGGTAGTAGAGAATAGAAGTGCGGCAAGAACGGACCTTAGCTGGCCGGTAAGTATGTGGCTGCCGGAAGCGAACAGATTTTACAATGGCAGAACCGTAAATGTAGCAAAAGGCGGAGTTTACATCTCTTTGCCAATGTCTGCACCTGTTCGGCCGGGTCATATTGTAGAGATCAATTTCCCGCGTACAACATCGCTTGCACAGAAAAAGGGCCAGTTTGCAAGGATAAAGAGCGGTAAAGTTCTGCGTGTTCAGCGTGATAATATCACAACCGATGCGACTATCGGCATTGCTGTTCAATTCGCATAATTCTAAGGCCTTAAGGTACTAAGTAATGTCATTCCCGCGGAAGCGGGAATCCCAGTTAATAAGTTTTCTTCGTGTCTTTGTGCCTTGGTGGCTATAAAAAAAATTCCCTTTACTTATCCAAGCCATCTGTCTATAATACGCCCCTTAATTTTGGATATGTATAGAGTTAAATACTTGGAGTTAAAAAATGTACGCAATTATTGAACAGGGCGGAAAACAATTTAAAGTTCAGCAGGGCGACAAGCTGAATATCGAGCTTGCTGATGTCAGCTCTGATGCTAAGACAATAGATTTTGATAAAGTTTTGTTGGTTGGCGAAGGTAAAGACATTAAGATCGGCACCCCTTACATTTCAGGCGCAAAGGTAGTCGGCAAATTCATTGCTGATACACCGGAGGCTTCGATCGTAAAGGGAAAGAAACTTTTCCCAACATATTTCAGACGCCGCAAAGCCAGCAAGAAACGCATCGGCCACCGTCAGAAATATATGCAGGTTACAATCGAAAAAATTTCTGCTTAATGCTGTGTCATCCTCTTAAAAAAGAGGATCCATTCAAAATACAAATAATAAAGGCGAGTTTTCTTACTCGCCTTTTTTGTTTTGCTTGATTTGTTAATGGTTTTTACGCGATATCAAAATTTTCCCCGCCATCTTCAAATTCTAAATAAATTTCCATTCCGCATTTGCCGCAGAGGAACTTTACTTTGTATTCTCTTTCGTCTTCATCCTGCAAGACCAGCGGTTCTGCGTTCGGCTTGCACATATTCAATTCTTTTCGCAGGCAGTATTTTGTCGTCATTACTTTTTGCCCGATGAGGTTCAAGCCGGTTTCAGCGCCTTCTTCAATAGTTTCAACACCGTGGCGGCGATAGAAATCCCTCGCTTGTTTATTGATTACGTTGCCGTTAAACTTCAGATGTTTTTCAAAATATGGAACTTCATTTTTTGAAATCTTTGCTTCCTGTATAGGCCGATTTTTCCGCCGTTCCATAATTAATTTTTCTACAAGCTGCCTGCGTGCCTCGTTTAATTGTGAAGCAGGCACAAAATACATCTGCGATGTGTTGATTTCCAGTTTTTCGCATTCGAAAATCGTATTTCCAAGTCTTGTAAGCTGATTATGAAAAGCATCTTTGGCCGCATCTACTTTTAACGCAGTTTTCTTTTCGCCGAGGATTTCAATCTGTGCTTTATTTCCGTCTTCGTCAATACAGCTTATAACAAGTCCTTTATCGTTTTCCGTGATGTTTATTGAAAGACGGATTTTTCTGTCCGCCGGCTGATTTTCAAGTTTTTGCGCGAACTGATGATCGAAATTGCGATAAATTTTCTGCCCGACATTAATCTCATTCATTTTTTGTGCATAGATTTTTTGATATTCGACCTGGTTTATTGTCGTGCCGGAAAGATTATTTTGCCAATCAAAGAAGCAAATGCCGTCTCCGCTGTGAAGTTCAAGTTTGGTATCGATAATGAAATATTGTTTTTCGACTTTCTTGACCGTGCCGACAAATTCGCCGACTGTTTTAGGTGTGTCGATCGAACCAATTTTTGCCTGCTTGTCCGCGAAATTGAAATCTGTAAATCCGCGGTTAAAAGTTTTTTCAAGGTTAGGCTCGAAATTGAAAGTAACATTGCCGGAAGAATTTTTCGCAAGTTTTTTCTTTGCGAGAATTGCATCCAGCAGTTTGCGATAATGGCTTACGGTATTAACAACATAAGCTGTATCTTTCAGTCTGCCTTCGATTTTGAAAGTGCTGATGCCTGCCTCGATCAATTCTTCCAAATGCTGCGAAAGATTCAAATCCTTTATGGAAAGCAGATAACGGTCTTTCAACAGTATGTTTTCCTGCACGTCTTTCAGGGTGTACAGTCTTCGGCAGGGCTGCGCGCATTGTCCGCGGTTTCCGCTTCTGCCGCCAAGTGCACAGCTCATATAGCATTGCCCACTTTTGCTCACGCACAGCGCCCCGTGAATAAAACTTTCCAAAGCGATTGAAGTATTTTCGCGAATGCGCTTAATTTCTTCGATCGGCAGCTCACGAGCCAGAATCACCCTCGTGAATCCAACATCCTCAAGGAATTTTATTTTTTCAAGGCTGCTGTTATCCATCTGCGTACTTGCGATCAGCGGGATCGGTGGAAGGTCTAATTCGAGCAGGCCCATATCCTGAATGATCAGGCCGTCGATTCCGATAGCGTATAATTGCTGAATCATTTTTTCAGCCTTAAGCAACTCGCCGTCAAAAAGCAGGATATTCAGAGCAACATAAACTTTCGCGTAATATTGATGCGCAAAGTCCACGACTTGCTTAATGTCTTCATAAGAATTTACCGCGGCCTGACGTGCTCCGAATCTCTCGGCGCCCATATAGACCGCATCCGCACCGCATTTAATCGCGGCGATTGCAGTTTCGGCATCTTTAGCCGGTGCTAATAATTCAATTTTTCTATTCATAGGAGGGGATTATAACGAATGTTTGTGTTTTTGCACACAAAATGTAATTGCGAGCGTTTAGTCAATTTTTACGCTTTTATAATTTTTCTTCTGCGAATTTCTGCCACTCGGCCGAACCATTTTTAATAAAATATTCAAATGATACGTCTCCCGCAAGTTCGCCAAGTATAGTTTTGCGTTCATCCGCATCTGGTACTGTGTCTATAATACGCTTTCGGATTTGCTCAAGTTCAGTCAAAAATTTGCCGTGCTTTTCCGTGAAAATTTCTTCCAGCTTTTTGCGGATATGACCGGCATAAGCAGGGCAGTAGCCTTCGGTGCAGACAGCTATTTGTAAATCGCCGCGTTTGAGAACCGCCGGCACGAAGAAATCGCACAAATCGGGATTATCGGGAACATTACAAAGTACCTCAAGTTCCTGGCAGTCTTTGTAAATCTGTTCGTTGGTTGCTCTGTCGTTTGTGGCCGCAAATGCGATCGCTGCACCTGTCAAAAATTCCTTTGAATATTTCGCTTTTACAAATTCTGTATCCGTACCCCTGCATTGTGTTTCCAAAACTTCGTCAATTTCTTCAGCGACGACAACAATTCGAGCCTCGCAGTCCAGCAGGCTCAAAATTTTGCGTGTGCCGACAGAACCTGCCCCGACTACAACCGCGCGTTTTGATTTCAGATTTAGAAAGATGGGATATTTCATACTACTATAATATACCAATTTCCGACCGGCCAACAAAGGATTATTTTGACGTGCAAAATAAGGGAATTTGTGTAAAATGACACCGAAAGTGTCATTTCGAGCGGAGTTCCCGATTGTATCGGGACGAAGTCGAGAAATCTATCGAATAGTATTTTTATGATAAAAATTAAGACGCCATTAACCAATGAGATTATTCGCTCGCTAAAAGCAGGCGATGAAGTCGCGATAAGCGGAGTGGTTTATACCGCGCGCGACGCTGCACATAAAAGGCTTTGTGAATTGATCGAGCAAAACAAGGAATTACCTATTTCGCTTGAAGGTCAGGTTTTTTACTTTGTCGGCCCAACGCCCGCGCGTCCGGGTATGGTTATCGGTTCGGCAGGCCCGACGACCTCGGCGCGAATGGACAAGTTTTCGCCGATGCTTCTCGATGCAGGCCTGAAAGGTATGATTGGCAAAGGATACCGAGGCGAAGCGGTCAAAGAATCGCTGAAAAAAAATTGTGCGGTTCATTTCGCAGCTCTCGGCGGAGCTGGCGCACTTTTGAGTCAATATATAATTTCCGCCGAAGTAGTGGCGTATGAAGATTTGGGAACGGAAGCAATAAGAAAATTAGAGCTGAAAGATTTTCCCGCGATTGTCGCGTATGATTCTTTCGGCAATAGCGTTTTTAAAAAATGAAAGGAGCCACCAAGGCACAAAGACACAAAGATATTTAAATTAAAATCTCTGTGTCCTCTGTGATCTCTGTGGCTAAAAAATAAATTATACTCTGTGGCAAAAGGTAAATAATGAAAACAGCATTTATAGGTATAACAGGTTCAGGCAAAAGTACATTACTCGCTGCGGTCAGCGGCAGAAAACTTGCGCAGACGGGCGTATCGCAAATCGAAGAAGTGATCGCGAAAGTGCCGGATGAAAGGCTCGATTGGCTGCGCGATTTATACAAACCCAAAAAAAACGTACCGGCTACGATTGATTGTCTTGATGTTCCGGGGCTTTCGTTTGCTGATGATCACACACGCGCATCTGCAAGAAAACTGCTCGGCAATGTCCGCACAATGGATTTGCTTGTACTTGTGATACGCGCGTTCGATAACGCAGGTATGAAGCCCGAGCCGATGAAAGAGCTTTCCAATTTAATGACGGAAATTCTGCTTGCCGATCTCGAACTTGTCGAAACGAGAATCGCAAATCTTGAAAAGCAGGTGAGTAAGCCGTCAAAGGATCAGGCCAAACAAAAAATGGAACTTGCGTTCCAGTTAAGATTGCGTGAAGCGATCGAAAACGAAAAGCCTTTGAAGGCCGCTATTCAAAGTGCTGAAGAAGTTGAGCTTGTCAAACCGCTCGGGTTTTTGACGTTGAAGCCGATGGTTGTTGTTTTCAATACGCCTGAAAGTGAATCTTCGCAAAGTTTCGATACAAAAGGCGTGATCGATCCCAGCATTCCGGTGATCAGCGTTTGCGCAAACATCGAATATGAAATTAGCCAACTTGATGACGAAGAAAGCAAAAAAGAATTTATGAAGGATTTGGGTCTTACGGAATCCGCTGCGAAAAAACTTGTGCGAAGCTGCTATTCCGCTCTTGGCTTGATAGACTTTTTCACAGTCGGCGAAGACGAAACACGCGCCTGGTCGATTTTGGCCGGAACTTCTGCGTTGGATGCCGCAGGCAAAATCCACAGCGATATCAAACGAGGCTTCATTCGCGCAGAGACGATCAGCTATGCGGATTTGCAGCAATACGGCGATGAAAAAGCGGTCAAAGCCGCCGGTAAATTCCGTCTTGAAGGAAAAACTTATATCGTCCAGGATGGCGATATTATGAATTTCAGATTCAACGTATAAAAAGAAAATCAGAGCCGCGACTGTGAGGGAGCGGTAATTATAAGGAATATTTTAATGAAGGCTCTTGCGCTTACCGGTTTGAAAAAATTGGAAATTATCGAAGTGCCGACTCCGAAGATCGCAAGCGACACGGATGTGCTTCTTAAGTTGTCTGTTGTCGGAGTCTGCGGCAGCGATGTGCATTATTATGAAACGGGCAAAATCGGCTCACAGGTTGTAAAATATCCTTACCTTATCGGTCACGAATGTTCGGCGATTGTCGAGCAGGTCGGCAAGGGCGTAAAAAATGTAAAGATCGGCGATAGAGTCGCTGTCGAGCCCGCGGTTTCCTGCCACCAGTGCGATCAATGCAAAATGGGCAGAGAGAACACGTGCAGGAAATTAAAATTTCTCGGCACACCCGGCCAAGGCGATGGCTGCCTTTGCGAATACATAGTTATGCCGGAAGAAAATTGCTTTATCGTCAACGATAAGCTCACACAAATACAAGCCGCACTTAGTGAACCATTCACAATTGGTGTTTATTCAGCCAAACAAGGCATTGGTGATAATTGTGAAAAAATCGCGATACTTGGCTCCGGCCCGATAGGTTTAAGCTGTATGACTGCCGCGAAATTTCTCGGCGCAAAAAAAGTTTATATGACGGATAAAATCATTTCCAGACTTGGTGTTGCAAAATCGCACGGTGCGAATTGGATCGGCAATCCTGATGAAATTGATATTGTCAAAGAGATAACGAGAATTGAACCGCTCGGCGTTGATGTAGTTTATGAATGCGCAGGCCAGCAAAGTACGATCGATCAGGCACTTGAAATTTTGCGACCCGGCGGAAAACTTGTCCTTGTCGGCATTCCACGTCAAAGCACAATGTCTTTCTGCATCGATTATGCCCGCAGGAAAGAAATTACGATTGTTAATATCCGCAGGCAAAACCGAACTACTCATGAAGCGATTGAATTAATAGCGGATAAAAAAGTAAATATCGATTTTATGGTAACGCACAAATTTGCGTTCAAAGACGCGGCACAAGCATTTGAACTTGTCGCAGGCTACAAAGACGGCGTTATCAAAGCGATGATTGAGTTTTAATATGAAAAAAGCGGCAATAATAAGCGTTGGCAATGAATTATTAAACGGCAGTACAGTTGACACAAATAGCAATTGGCTGCAAAAGCAGCTTCTCACAGTTTGCATCCCCGTCGTTTACACCTGTTCTGTTGTCGATGATATTGACGAGATCAAAAACGCGATTGAATATGCATCGAAGAAAGCGGATGTGATTTTAATTACCGGCGGCCTCGGCCCGACAGACGATGATCTTACGCGTCAGGCTCTCGCAAAATATCTGAACGTCGAGCTTGAATATTATCCCGATATATACGAAAAGATTGAAAATTTCTTCATCTCTATTAAACGTCCGACGGTAGAAAAAAATAAAATTCAGGCGTATCTGCCCGAAGGCACAATCGAATTAGATAATAAACTCGGCACAGCACCGGGTATTCTATATCAAAACAGAAAAATCTTGATCGCTTCATTTCCCGGTGTGCCTTATGAAATGAAAGCGATGTTCGACAACTGCATTTATCCGAAACTTCAGGAATTTAACGCCGGCAGTTTCCTCGTCGTGAAAAAACTCAAATGTGTCGGTGTCGGCGAATCGTCAATGGCACAGATGATCGGCGATATGATGGAACGAAATAGAACGCCGCTTATAAACTGCACCGTCGATCACGGCGTTATCACTCTGCATATTGTCTCACAGGCGAAAGATGAAAAAGCAGCCCGCGTTGCCGTCGATAAAGATATTGAAAAACTCCACAGCATTCTCGGCGATTATATTTATGCCGACGAAGATTTAAGTTTAGCAGAAGCGGTGGGGCGTAAACTTGCCCAACAGAAAAAAACTTTATCTACTGCCGAATCCTGCACCGGCGGCCTGATAGCAAAATTAATTACCGATATTCCCGGCTCTAGCAAATATTTTACCTACGGCTGGGTTACATACAGCAACGAAGCAAAAATCTCACAACTTGGCGTTGATAAAAATTTAATCGAAAAATATGGTGCGGTCAGCAGCGAAGTAGCGGCTGCGATGGCGATTGGCGCAAAGGCAAAATCTGGCTCCGATTACTCCATTGCGGTAACCGGAATAGCCGGCCCAGACGGCGGCACTGAACAAAAACCTGTCGGATTGGTATATATTTCTATTGCCGGCCCGAATGAAACAAAAACCGAACATTTTCTATTTGGCGCCAGAAATCGCGATTTTATCAGACTACGATCTTCACAAGTCGCCCTTAATTTACTTAGATTAAACTTGTGTAATTGACCTGAATGGCCGATAGTGATATAATGTCCCAAGTAGGGGCGGAGCAAAGATAGTGTCATTATATTTAAGGTGTTATGAGTAAAAACCGGAGAAAATTAGGCGAAATTCTCTATAAAAGCGGTTTGATAGGTAAAGAAGACCTTATCAAAGCTATTAAGTCCAGCCAGCAGAAACACAAGCGGCTTGGCGAAGAGCTTGTAGAGCTGGGACTTACCAATCAGGAAGAAATCTGTAAGGCGATTGCCCACCAGTTCGGCCTGGAATACATCGATCTCGACAGATTCCACGTCTCCAAAGAGGCGATGCAGCTCATACCGCAGGAAGTCGTACAAAAATACAGCATCTTGCCGATTTCCAAAGAGAACGGCAGACTCAAACTTATCATCAGCGATCCCCTCGACCTCGATATGCTCGATACTTTGCGTTTCAGGCTCAATAGTGAGCTTGAATGCAGTATCGCAAGTCCTACCAAAATTCGCGCTTTTATCGATAGGAGCATCGACAGCGTCCGAAGCAGTATCGACGCCACCGCCGCGGAATTAGCCGCCGAAGGCCATTCGATAGAAGCGGAAATTTTGAAAGCCGAAGCCGCAGGCGAAGATGATGAAGGCCCGGTCATAAGGTTGGTAAATTTGATTATCGACGAAGCCGTACATATGAAAGCAAGCGATATTCACATTGAGCCGATGGCAGACCGCGTTAGAGTGCGTTATCGTGTCGATGGTGTGTGCGCCGAAAGAGATACAATACCAAAACACATGCAGGCCTCCGTTTTGGCAAGATTAAAGATTTTGTCTGGAATGGATATTTCCGAACGAAGGCTTCCGCAGGACGGTAGAATTCAGCGTGAAATTGGCGGAAAGAAGATCGACTTCCGTGTTTCCGCACTGCCCGGCTACCATGGCGAAAGTACAGTGCTTCGTATTTTGTCCCCGGAATCCATCAATATCGGTATTCAGGCGCTCGGTTTGGGTGATGAAGACCACCAGAAATTTTTAAAAATCATCAAAAGACCAAACGGTATTTTCCTTGTAACAGGCCCAACCGGAAGCGGTAAAAGTACAACGCTTTATTCCGCGCTGAAGGAATTGAACAAGCCGGACAAAAAAATCATCACCGCTGAAGACCCCGTCGAATATAACGTAGCGGGCATTAACCAGTGCCAGGTAAAAGAGGAAATTCACCTTACTTTTGCCAAGATTCTTCGAGCTATGCTGCGTCAAGCTCCAAACGTTATCCTCGTCGGTGAAATTCGAGACGGCGAAGTTGCGGATATCGCTATTCAGGCCGCACTTACAGGCCACTTGGTATTTAGTACATTGCACACAAACGATGCGTCGAGTGCTATTACGCGTCTTATCGATATGGGCGTAAAACCCTTCCTTGTCTCAAGTTCCATTCAGGCCATTATGGCTCAGCGACTTGTCCGAAGGATTTGCCCCAATTGCAGGGTTGTAGACGAACACCCCGATCCGCATTATTTGAGATTGCTCAATATCGGGCCGGAAGATTTGAAAAAATATCCAATTTACAAAGGTGCAGGCTGCAACAGATGTCATAACATCGGTTTCAAAGGCCGTCAGGGTATTTTTGAAATTCTCGAAATGAATGCAGAGCTGCGTGAACTTGCGTTCGCAAGAGCACCGGCAACGGAATTACGAAAAGCTGCCAAAGCATCTGGTATGAGAACCTTGCTTGAAGACGGCAGACAAAAAATATTTAAAGGCATAACCACGCCTGAAGAAGTATCTAAACATTCGCAGGCGGAAGGTTTGGTTTTGGATTAATTTTATAGGATTCATAAATGGCTACAGTTCATATTGACAGACTTCTTGAAGCGTGTATTAAAATGGGTGGTTCGGATTTGCACATCACAGTAGGAAGACCCCCTGTATTAAGACTCCACGGCCGTCTGCGTTCTTTGGAAACAAAGGTTCTCGAACCTGAAGATACGACCGCACTTATGAAAAGTATCACACCTGATAAAAATCAGCAGGAGTTTCAGGAATCAGGCAGTACCGACTATGGTTTCGCGTTTGGCGATAAAGCACGTTTTAGAACCTCTGTTTTCCGTCAAAAAGGCAATATCGCGATGGTTCTTCGTTTAATTCCATCCGAATTGTTGAGCTTTGATAAGATCGGTTTGCCGAAGATTTGCGCGGCTCTTTGCCGCAGACCAAGAGGTTTGTTCCTTGTTACTGGCCCAACCGGAAGCGGAAAAACAACAACGCTCGCCAGTATGATCAACTATATTAATGAAACGCTCGATCGTCATATTATTACAGTCGAGCATCCTATCGAATATTATCATCAGCATAAAAAATCTATTATTAATCAGCGTGAAGTCGGCGTCGATGTCCCTTCATTCGCCGAATCTCTAAGACGTGCTTTGCGTCAGGACCCGGATGTTATTCTCGTCGGCGAATTGCGAGACCTTGAAACAATGGAAAACGCGATTTCCGCCGCGGAAACCGGCCACTTGGTATTCAGTACAGTGCATACCACCGGCTGCCAGGGTACTATCAACCGTATCGTAAACGTGTTCCCGGTTGACCAGCAGGAGCAGATTCGTATCCAATTAAGCACTAACTTGATAGCGGTTTTGAGCCAGGCTTTGTGTCCGTTGAAAATCGGCAAAGGTCGAGTTGCCGCCTATGAATTTATGGTGGTAACACCGGCTATTTCCAACCTTATCCGTGAGAACAAGACTTTTAGAATTGAATCAGCAATTCAGACTGGTAAAGGTCTGGGTATGCAGCTTCTTGACGATCATCTTTGGGAGCTGTATGATGCCGATAAAATTTCTCTTGAAGAGATGCTTGAGAAGGCAAGACAACCAAGTATGCTGCTTGAAAAAGCTGAAAAGAAAGTGGGCGGAAGAACTGCCGAGTTTATGAAAGAGCTTGAAGGAATTGGGCCAGTTCTTGGGTCAAAAGATTAAATTTTGAGCAAGTGTCAAGTCGGGATTGATAGAAAAGCGATAGTTTTCCTCATTTAACTTTTCCCTTCATCAAAGTATTTATTTAGACGATAGTTAAGCTATGTCTATTTGAAGTATTTTGCCTATCTTAACGACTTTGAAGAGTAATAAAATCATTATTACTGGACTTTTGAGTAATAATTATTACAATAAACCAGTTGTCGTATTCATAATTTTCTTGCTAACATAAAGTTATGAATGTATATTATAAATCGTAAGAAACAAAAGTTATTTTACAAGTAAGGCGAGTTGGAGGTCTAAATATGGCCAAAGACATTCCAATTGAACAATTGCGTGGTAGATCATTGGGGCGTATCCTTGTTAAAATGGGTGTTTTAACAAGAGATAAACTTCAACAGTGTTTGAACGTCCAAACCAAAAAAGGCGGCGGAGTTCAGCTCGGACAAGTTATGATCGAGTTGGCAATGATCGACCAAAAGCAGCTCAACAAAGCATTAGCTGCTCAACGAGGAATGGAATTTGCCGAGATTAGCGGTCTTGATATTGACAAAACAGTTGTCGATATGATCCCCGCTCAAATGGCAAACGCATATCGAGTTATCCCACTAGAATATAGCAAATCTGATAACAGCTTGTTTGTCGCTCTTGACAGCCCGGACAATTTCAAGGCGACAGATGATTTGAGCACCCTAATGGGCTACAAGGTCAAGGCTAAAGTAGTCGTGCCCGCTGATATGGATGAGATGCTCAAAAAATATTACTCCAAGGAAGATGAGAGCATTAACGACCTTATAGGTCAGCTTGAAGGTGATGATTTCCTTGGCGCATTTGCCGGCAGAGACCACAGTATTGACCTTGACGAATTGAAAGAGCTTGCCGAATCGAATCCGGTGAAAAAACTTCTCAACCTCGTACTCCTTCAGGCGATAAAAGATAAAGCATCAGACATTCACTTCGAACCGTTCGAAGATGAATATAAAATGAGATACAGAATCGACGGCGTGTTGTATGAAATGATACCGCCGCCAAAACACATAGCCGTTGCCATTAGTTCAAGAATCAAGGTTATGGCAAACCTCGACATAGCCGAAAGGCGAATGCCGCAGGACGGAAGAATTCCACTTACAGTTCAGGGCCATCAGGTTGACCTTCGTGTCGCTATTTTGCCGACGATGTTTGGTGAAAGCGTCGTGCTTCGTGTCCTCGACAGGTCGCAGCTTGATTTGAAACTTGAAAATCTCGGTTTAAACCCGCAGGATATGGCCACAATTCGTTTGCTTATTCAAAAGCCCAACGGAATTATGATTGTAACAGGCCCAACCGGCAGCGGAAAAACAACAACGCTCTATTCAGCATTGAAAGAGCTTAACACAATCGATGCAAAACTTATCACCACCGAAGACCCCGTCGAATACGATATTGATGGCATTATTCAAGTTCAGATGAAGCCTGAAATCGGCCTGACTTTCGCAAGCTGTCTGCGTTCGATCTTGCGTCAGGACCCGGACGTGATAATGGTTGGTGAAATTCGTGACCTTGAAACCGCGCAGATTTCTGCGCAGGCTTCTCTTACAGGCCACCTTGTGTTTACAACGCTTCACACAAACGACGCTCCAAGTGCGATCGCAAGACTTATCGACCTCGGTCTTGAGCCGTTTTTGATTACAGCGACGCTTGAAGGCGTTGTTGCTCAAAGACTCGTCCGAAAAATCTGCAAAAACTGCAAAGAAACCTATGAGCCTACCGAAGAGCAGCTTATGGAACTCGATTTGAGGCCTGATATGGTTCAGGGCAAAAAGTTTTATTACGGCCGAGGCTGCGATCAGTGCAACAACACAGGTTACAGAGGCCGAATGGGTGTTTATGAAATTATGGCTTTCAACGATGAGATGCGAGAGCTTGTTATGAATCACGCTTCGACAAACGTTTTGCGAAATGCCGCGAAAAAAGCGGGTATGATCACAATGCGTGAAAAAGGTCTGAAAGCTATTTTTGAAGGTATTACGACAATCGAAGAAGTTGTAAAAGAAACGGTAATGGAAGAACAATAAGAAGATTTGAGATTTCAAATTTGAAATTTGAGATTTTTTAAAAGGTGATTTATGCCAGTATTTCAATATGAAGCTTTGGATTCCAATGGTGGCGAAGTAAAAGGCCAGATTGAGGCGTTAAGCAGTGATGAAGCTCTAAGCAAAATACGAAATATGGGATATTTTCCTACAAAACCGCCCAAAGTCAAAGGCGGCGTAAGGGAAAAATTGGCAGCATCGGCAAAGCCGAAATCTCGCAGGGGTGCAGGCGGAAGAGTCAAAGTCAAAATCCTCACGCAATTCGCTCGCCAGCTTTCAACGTTGCAGGATGCTGGTTTGCCAATTCTGCGTTCGCTTAGGATTTTGGAAGATCAGCTAAAAGGCGGTACATTCAAACGCGTTATCGGTTATGTCGCCGACGATATCGAAAGCGGTTCGACATTATCCGAAGCGCTCGGTAAATTCCCAAAAGCCTTTAACAGATTGTTCGTTAATATGGTGGCTGCGGGCGAAGTCGGCGGTGTGTTGGATGTCATTCTCGCAAGATTGGCCGACTTTATGGAAAAGGCCCAGAAACTCAAAGCCAAGATCAAAGGCGCGATGGTTTACCCGGTCGTAGTTTTGACCGCTGCCTTTGGTATCGTTATGGGTTTGATGATCGGCGTTATTCCGAAATTCAGCAACGTGCTCAAAGATATGACCGGCGGCGAACTTCCAACCCTTACATTAACGCTTGTTAATTTCAGCGATTGGCTCGCCTTTAGATACGGCTGGGCAGTAATGGTCGCAATTCCATTTATAATTATTTTTACTTTGCGAATTGTTCGAAAATTCGGCGCAGGCAGATACGTCCTCGACAGTATAAACCTTAAACTGCCCGTCGTAGGAAAGATCGTTTACAAAACTACCGTCGCAAGATGGACGCGAACTCTCGGCACGCTGATCAGCGCCGGCGTTCCAATCCTCGAAGCTATCAATATTACAGCCGATACTTCCGGCAACGAAGTTTATTCAACTATGCTTCGCAAAGTCCACAACGGCATTCGTCAGGGCGATACTTTCGCCAACCCTCTTCGTCAGTCGAAAACTGTTGACGGCCTTGTCGTGAATATGATCGATGTCGGCGAAGAAACAGGCGATATGGATAAAATGCTTTTGAAAATCGCAAATAACTTCGACGAAGATGTCGACGTGCTCGTTGGTTCGCTGATGAGTTTGCTTGAGCCGATCATGATTATCGTGCTCGGAGCGGTTGTCGGTACGATCGTGCTTGCGATATTCCTGCCGATGGTAAAGATTATTACGTCATTGATGTAATTTAGTCGTTAGTTGATAGTGCATAGTCGTTAGTAAAATGAAATAATAAATTTTAATAGGAAAGGCAACTAAAATGGAAAAGACAAGAAGAAAACTGGGTTTCACAATTGTGGAATTGCTGACGGTAATGGCAATCATAGCTATCCTTATGGGCTTACTGCTCCCCGCGATGCAGGCCGTAAGAAAACTGGCAAAAGATACAAGCCAGAAAGCGCAGTTCAAGGCTATCGAAAACGCTCTTGAAGCATATCATACCGAAAACGGTATGTATCCAGATTCAACAGCTAGCTCGACTAATAACGAGGATACTGAAGGTGCTCACAAACTTGCCGAAGCTCTTGTTGGAAGAGACCTGCTTGGTTTTGATTCCAAATCAAGCTGGGATGCAAAATATGATGAAACGAGAACTGATTCTGACGAAATTTATGCTACGTTGGACTCAGGAGTCGATCAGGCCACTGTCGAAGCATCTTTAAAGAGACGTCAAACGGTATACTTGAATGTCGATAAAGTTGGAGCTTTCCAGCTTAGTCAGTTATTTAATAATACAGGTTTTGTTTATCCGGGCAATATTAAAACGGATGGCTCAAAAGATACTGCCAGAATTGCCGCCCCAGTCTTGACTGACACATATAAAGTTAAAAAAGTTTCGCTGCCAAATGGTTCAACAGATATGGCTGGTACGCCAATCTTGTATTATAAAGCTGATACCGCATCGAAATTGTTCCCTGATACTATGAGTTCTAACGGCAATTCAAGTGATGATTTGGCTTATGCTGCCACGGTTGCAGATGCATGCAGTCCCGGATATATGTACAATATATATGACAATGATGAACTTGTGAAACTGCATCAGATGATGAAGCCGACAGTTGCCGGCATTCATCGTTTCAATGAAAACTATCAAGAAACTATTTCATTTACGACTGGTGCGGGAGCTGCTGTAAATAATCAAGCTGTAAAAGGCGTATGGCTGTTCTACAACACGATTACAAATCCGAAGATGACCAGCCAGGTGCGTCCACACAACTCGGATACCTATATCCTGATTTCTGCCGGCAATGATGGTATCTACGGAACGAAGGACGACATTTACAACTTTGAAAAATAAAAAAGTTAAAATATAAACGGAGTTTAGCGGCCGTCTTTACCGGCGGCCGCAGCACCGTTTGCCACAAAGCAAAAGGGCAAAAAAATGAAAACCGAAAAAAATATATCCCGGATTTCGGAAAAAGGGTTTACGCTTTTAGAGATACTTACCGTTGTAGTAATTATTGCAATCCTCGTTGGTATCCTGATGCCTGCCCTAAATATGGTTCGCAAAATGGGCAACGATGTCAAACAAAAAGCCCAGCTAGCCAGCATCGAAATCGGCTTAAACCTTTATAAAAATGATTTGGGCGATTATCCGCAATCTCACGGCGTAGATAATATCGGTACAATAGATTACAAATATTGCGGTGCACAAACTCTTTCTGAAGCGATGTTCGGCAGAGATTTGCTTGGATTTGATCCGAATTCTAAATTTGATGCTGCTGACGATACAGAGTATGATTCGACGATTGATTTAAAGACAAGAAAAGGCCCATACCTCGACAGAACGCATATTAATGTTCTAACCGCTGAAAATATTTATGGCACTGGTATAACTGCTATTGAGAAGGATTTATTTTTAATTTGCGATGTATACACACGAGCGAAAAAATATGTAACCCTTCCGAACGGCTCACAAATAAAAGCGACAATCTCTACGCCTGTTCTGTACTACAAAGCGAATACGTCTAAAGAAGATAATAATATAACATCCCCTTCTGCTACAGATACATACAAGAATATTTATGATAGCTGGGACAACGAAGAATTAATCTCGCTGCTTTCAGTTGGATCAGAAAAAACAAAATACAAACATCATTTTGACAAAAATTATTCAGAAGATCGATCTAGCGGCGTAACATTATCAGGCAGAGAAATTTTCTATGAATTTATTCAAGACAAAATGACTTCAACGACAACTCCATTAAAAAACCGTCCCGTAAGACCGGACACGTTTCTCTTGATATCGGCGGGCTTTGACGGCCTGTATGGCACAAGCGACGATATCTGCAATTTCGAGCCTAATATTGAGTGATGTTTCAAAATTGAAGAATGAAGAATGAAAATTGAATATTAAGAAAGCTCCCCCTTTAGGGGGTTGGCTGAAATCTTCAATCATAAATCTTCAATTTTCAACCCTTCAAGTGAGTGTTTATGAAAATCGCCAAACAATCCGGTATGACGCTTATCGAAATTATCGTTTCAATCACGATAATAGCGGTTATTGCCGCGGGCCTGTTCGCCGTTAGTAATTATATAGACGAGCAGATCAAAATTAAAAAAACGCAGGCGACGATTCAGATACTTGTTACCGCGATCGAGCAATACTATGATTTTTACCGCGCGTACCCATCCCAGATTACCAGTGATCTTTATGGCAAACTTTGCGAATCGCCGGAAGCGAAAAAAATTCTCGACCAGATGGATCGCAAGGCATTAAAAAAAATTGGTTCGAGTGCTTTTTTTGTCGATGCATGGGGTAATCATTTAAAGTACACGTACCAAGCAGAATGGAATTTTCCTGTGATAGAATCGAATGGGCCGGATAAAGCTATCGGCACTGAAGATGATATCAGCAGTAAAAATTTGTAAAAAGTGAATCAGTAGATGTGTAAAAGAGAAAATGAGTTTTAACTGATCTACCCATTAACTCATTCACGCATTTACATAAACGGAATAATCTGTGAAATCAGTGGCTAAGAATTTGAAACATAACGCTTTTTCTCTTGTGGAACTGATAGTAGTTCTGGGCATACTTGCTGCGCTTGCCGCGATTGCGATCCCCGCGATAAAAGCTATGCAGAAGTCGTTCGATTCCACTGGCGCAGAGAGTATGATAAGCACCGCACTTTCAACCGCAAGAACTCTCGCCATAAAAAATCAGCGTTATGCAGGCGTTCGATTCCAAAAAGCGTATGATTCAAACGAACAGTATATGATTTTTATTACTTATAAAGAACCTAAGGAAATGGGCGGTATCGCTAATGGTTTTTATGCTATTGCAAACTATAAACCAATTAAATTACCTGCAAATATGGGTGTTATGGATTTAGACCTTGATGAGAATGATAATGTTGATGATATTGATAGCGATGCAGAAATAAATTTGTCTGAGCAAATAACAAATTCTACCACATTTTCAATTATCTTTTCACCTTCTGGTAAAATTTCAATACGTGAAGTTCAAATTAGAAATAAAGATGGCGAAGTAAGTGGAACTGCCAGTAAAGATGATGTTTTTAACACATTCGAAAAAATTACAGCTTCTGCTAATCCCGCAGGCAAGTTCCTGCAAGATGATTATCCTCTAAGAGGTCTGGATAAAGAAAAAAGCCGTAGAAAGTTCGTTATTT
>MHYA01000093.1:24328-25918 GCA_001825675.1 Planctomycetes bacterium GWF2_42_9
TAAACTTGATCCTAATAGAAGATATACTGATTATTTAAATGAATTGAAACTGAAACCCCTTTGTCTTAATCCTTATACTGGCGAAATAATTAAAAATTAATAGAATATGAGTGGATGAGTAAAAGAGTAAAAGTGTAAGCAACTCATCAACACATTTACACATTCACCCATTTACTAAAACGGGAAAATTGTGAAACTGAAAATTAAAAAAACTGCTTTTTCATTAACAGAAGTCCTTATGGCTGCGGGCATTTTGTCTATCGGCATAATGCTTGTTGCCACAATGTTCCCGGCCGCGCTTTATCTTACGACGACAGCTTCTGAAAAAACAATGGCTGCGATTGTTGCCGATGAAGCATTTGCGAAAATGCAGCTTTTCGGCATCGTTGATCCTACGAAAAGTACAGAACGATTTGTCCGGTATTGGCAGGATATGTCAAATAAGATAGATCAGGATGAATATATATATCCATCTTTTAGCGGCAATGCACAATATTCATGGGTTCCGCTTTGTAAAAAATTAAACAGCGACTCCGAAGATATGCGATACCTTGTTAAAGTGTTTGTTACAAGGAAAACAAATCCAAATCAAAAATTTTATACGGATGCTACTTATAGTGATGCCAATGATTGGCCTGTCCCTGTAGCTACGAATAGTTTTGTATTTATTTCGCCTAAATATCTTAAATTAACGCGAGGAGAGGAACAGGAATTAATTAATCCTCCGCCGTCAACAATAATTGTTGATAATGTTTCAGGCAGAATATTTCGTATTGTTAATAGAAACGATGACAAAGTAACCCTCGATAGGGATTGGGACAAAGATATAAAGGAACCGGAAATTATTTTGTATATACCGTCAGGAATAGGGCCTGATGGCAAACCTTCCGGCAAAAATCCTGATATAGAAGTATTCCAAAAAATTATAGATTTCGGCAAAAAATAAAATTAAAAATTTGTTAAAATTCGTGTTCATTCGTGGTTAAATAAATGAAAAAGGGATTTACATTAACAGAACTTTTAGTTGCTATTGGCCTGCTTGTTGCTGTGCTTAGTGCTTCAACGATGATATTTCATTATGCGATTGAGGCGCAAAGAAGTGCAATGGCAACCGCGGAAATTATGCGTTCTTTGCGAGCAATAACTGATCAGTTAAACATCAATTTTGCTGGCCTGCGCAAAGATGGCTATCTGATTTTATATTCAAATACGATAGACTCCAATCATCAGGACGCTTTATATTTCTTCAGCGAAGGAGATTTTCAATCTAACGTAGATCCTGATATAAGGTCTAATATTGCACGCATTTATATCGGCGGTGCTAGAGTCGGCGGCTCAAATAAGGATCCAAATATTTTATTGCTTGATATGAAACTTTTAACGCCGGGCGAATCTCAACACGGCAATGATTATGAAAACATAAGTTTTGCCGAATGTCAGGACGATATTTCTAAATTAGAACATCAAGACCCGAACAATATTTTGGATTATACCGGCAGCAGACCCGAATTTGAACCCAATAATCCCAATAATTTATTGGCGCAGCGCGTCAGCAATCTGCTGATTGAATGGACGTATGATAGTAATGAA
>MHYA01000093.1:25934-26394 GCA_001825675.1 Planctomycetes bacterium GWF2_42_9
AAATAAATTAAGAAGCTCGGTTAAAAGCAATACTTTTGAATCAGCCATTAGCGATTACAGAGCAGTTTGGACGCCATATAATCAGCCTGACTGGCCCGATGCGATTAGGTTTGAATTCACTATCCGTGATTCAAGAAATATTATAAAAGACGGCAGAAGATTCGAACATATTATTTACATAGGGAAATAAAAGTACGAAAAGCGAAATCCGAATTTCGAAACAAAACCAAAATTTTGAAATGTATAAACAACGCTGTTTTGGTTATTTGTATTTTGATAATTAAGATTTGTTTCGGATTTAGATATTAGGATTTAGGATTTTATCCTGTTGAAGGATTTAGTTATGGAAAAAACAAAACAATTCGTTTTCAAAACAAATGGTTCGGCTCTCCTGATGACAATCGTTTTAACTGTGATGCTTGCCGCGGTTGCTGTTATGTTTGTCGCGGTTGCGAGAATG
>MHYA01000094.1 GCA_001825675.1 Planctomycetes bacterium GWF2_42_9
AGGCACTATTTGTAAACATATAATAAAGGACTACGCGGATAAAGTTTACTTGAGTGTTTCCGCGACAACGCGCCAGAAAAAAAACGGAGAAAAACAGGGCGTTGATTATTTTTTTCTAAGCAGGGAAGAATTTGAACAGCAAATAAAAGACGGCAATTTTTTGGAATATGCCGAGGTGTTCGGGAATTTTTACGGAACGCCGAAAGACAAAACGCAGCAGGCGCTGGACAAAGGAAAAATCGTTTTGCTGGAAATAGATGTTCAGGGCGCGCAACAGATTAAAAAGATTTATCCAGATGCGCAATTGATTTTTATAATGCCGCCGCAGAATCGTGAACTTAAAAATCGAATTCTCGGTCGCGGCAGAGACAATGATGCGGATATCGAGAAAAGGCTCGCTGGCGCGGAGGTTGAAATCGCAGCGGGCTGGCAGCATTATGATTATGTAGTGATTAACGACAAGCTGGAAACGGCAGTTGACGAAATAAAACAGATAATTAATAAAGTTATTGGAGCATAAAATGATTGACGAATTGAAAAACAAAACGATTTTCGAAAAAATCGGCGGCGCATTTAAGGTATCAGCTTTAATTCAAAAAAGGATGGCTGAACTTATGGAAGGTTCACGACCGCTGATCGAAAACACTAATGGTATGACGATGATGGAAATAGTCGTCGAGGAAATTATGCAGGACAAAATCACGGCAGATTTCTCGGCTCCTGAAAAAATCGAAGTACCAAAAATATAGGCAGTAAATGGCGAACGAATCTGCAATTAACGGAGTGAAAATTTTGCTTGGCGTAAGCGGTGGGGTCGCGGTGTATAAAGCGGTCGACCTCGCGAGCAAATTGACATCGGCCGGTGCTATTGTAGATACGGTAATGACGGAAAATGCGTGCAGGTTTGTTTTGCCGAAAAGTTTTGAAGCGGTAACGGGCAGGCCGGTTTTCACGAGTATGTGGGAAAACGTGCAGGATTTTGAAATCGGCCATATCAGCCTTGCGGACAGTTGCGAAATTGCTGTCGTTGTTCCGGCAACCGCGAACATCATCGGTAAAATGGCCAACGGAATTTGCGATGATCTATTGAGTACGACGCTTTGCGCGTGCTGGCAGAAAAAAATTCTGGCAGCTCCAGCAATGAATGAAAAAATGTGGACGAATCCGGCTGTTCAAAGAAATGTCGAGACATTGAAAAATGCAGGCGTGCAGATAATCGGGCCGGAGGCAGGAAGATTGGCGTGCGGAACTACCGGCGTTGGAAGGATGAGCGAACCGTTAGATATACTTAAACGTCTTGAACAAATGACGGCAAAATGAAATCAAATCGTTTGCATTTCTTAATTACAGCAGGGGGGACAAGGGAATATATCGACCCTGTTCGTTTTATCACTAACGCAAGCAGCGGCAAGATGGGGTTTGCACTTGCGAGTGCTGCGTTAAAGGTCGGTCATAAGGTAACATTAATAACCACAGTTAAGAACATAGAACAGAAAACTCAGAACTCAGAAGTAAAAGAAGTTTATGTCGAAACAGCAGGGGAGATGTTCGAGGCGGTTAAGAAATATTTTCCCAAGTGTGATTGTTTGATAATGGCGGCGGCGGTTTCAGATTACACGCCCGTTAAAGTATCGAAAATCAAAATTAAAAAATCCAAATCGGATTTAGTAATAAAATTAAAGCCAACGACAGACATTCTTAAATGGGCAGGAGAACATAAAAAGAAAAATCAAACGGTGGTTGGTTTTGCGCTCGAGGACAGGAATCTGCTCAAGAACGCAGAGAAGAAATTACAAAGCAAAAACCTTGATATGGTCATCGCTAACGAACCTTCCGCAATCGGCAGCGAAAAATCAATAATTCACGTCAAACGCAAAAATAGCGATTGGCAAAAATTTCCAAAAGCCGATAAATCTTTTTTGGCGAAAAGGATTGTTAATCTTTTATCATAAAAAAGGGCAGACACATAGGTCTGCCCCTACAAAGTTTAATTAATCTTTGATGCCTAAATCTTCTTTGGTTAAGATGCTTTCAAACTTGTAGCCTGCGGTTGCGATGTTTTCTGCGGCGCCTTGTTTTCTGTCTATCACGGCGACAATCTTTTTAACCTTTGCGCCTGCTTCGGTAATAATTTTTGCCGCTTCGAGGACTTGGCCGCCAGTGGTTGCGATATCTTCAACGAGCAGGACAATATCATCGGCTTTTAAAACGCCTTCGACCATTTTGCTTGTGCCGTAATCTTTTTTACTGTTGCGGACGATGATCCATTTTTTGCCGGTCTGCATAGCGGTCGCGGCGGCTAAAGCGACTCCGCCAAGTTCGGCGCCTGCGATAAGTGTAACATCGTCTGTCGCGTGTTTTGCGAATTCTTCGCCGAGGGCTTTTAAAATATCCGGGTTTGTTTCAAACAGATATTTATCCATATAATATTTGCTTTTTTTGCCGCTTCTTAATGTAAAATCGCCTTCGAGGTACGATGTTTCTTTTACGCGTTTTGCCAATTCCTGTTTTGTCATTGTTTTATAATCCTTATACTTTCAATTCAGTTTTTTTATTAATTTTACCTTTATATTTTCTTATCGCAGGTTTTGCAACTTCATTTATAAATTCGTCGACCTGCTGTGGAGAGCGGCCGATATAGTCGGCGGCGTTCAGAACTTTTTTCATATCCACTTTCGCAAAAGCGCTATCGCCATTGAGTCTTTCAATCAAATCGTTCGGTTTGCCAAATTCTTTGACCTGCTGGGCGGCGGCTTGCGAATGCACTCGGATGCTTTCGTGGAGCTGCTGACGATTTCCGCCTGCTTTTACGGCAGCCATTAAAATATTTTCCGTTGCCATAAAGGGAAGTTCGGAATTAATTCTTGCCGCGATCACTTTCGGATAAACGACGAGGCCGCTGGTTACATTTATCAAAATTTGCAGAATTCCATCGGCGGCTAAAAATGCTTCGGGCAGTACGACACGTCTGTTTGCGGAATCATCGAGCGTTCTTTCGAGCCATTGTTCGGCGGCAGTCATCTGCGGACTGCTTGAAAGACTAATCAGAAATCTTGAAAGGGCGGTAACGCGTTCGCAACGCATTGGATTACGTTTATAGGCCATCGCGCTTGAGCCGATCTGTGATTTTTCAAATGGTTCTTCGATTTCTTTCAGATTGGCGAGCAGGCGAACATCGTTGCACATTTTGTGTGCGGATTGCGCGATGCCCGCTATCGTGTTGATTATCAGTGAGTCGATTTTTCGTGAATATGTTTGGCCGGTAACAGGGCAGAGTTTTGAAAAGCTAAAAGCCTTTGCGACCATTTTATCGAGCTGTTTTACTTTGTTGTGATTGCCCGCGAAAAGATCGAGGAATGATGCCTGCGTGCCGGTAGTTCCTTTAACGCCGCGGAATGGAATGTTTGCAATTCGATATTCAATTTCCGCCAGGTCTGTAACAAAATCATTGCACCAGAGCGTCGCGCGTTTGCCGACGGTTGTTAATTGCGCGGGCTGGAAATGTGTGAAGCCGAGCGTGGGCATTTTTCGGTATAGCTTTGCGAAGCCGTTTAATGCGTCGATAAGGCTGGCGAGTTTGCAAGCGAGGATTTGCATCGCTTCGCGCATAATAATTAAATCAGCGTTATCGCCGACGTAGCAGCTTGTTGCGCCCAGGTGAATAATTGGCGCGGCTTTCGGTGCGGCTTCGCCGAAGGTGTGGATGTGTGCCATTACATCGTGTCGGAATTTTTTTTCGTATTCGGCGGCCTTGTCGAAATTGATGTCGTCGAGGTGCTGCGCCATTTGATTGATTTGCGCGGATGAAATTTTCAGGCCTAATTTCTTTTCGGCCTTGGCGAGCTCAAGCCAGAGTTTTCGCCAGGTTGAAAATTTTGTCTGATTGCCGAATAATTCAGACATTTCCTTTGATGCGTTGCGTTCGACTAAAGGGCTGGTATAAATTGTGTAATTTTTTGTCATAATAAAGTCTCTGTAAAATAAGTAGTTTAAAACGTAAAGCTAAAAACTTAAAACCAAAACTTAAAATTTAAAACTTATTTTTGCCTTTCAGCGTTAATATACTTGAACCAAGGATGTTTGCCAATTCTTTTGTTTCATTTAGAAGATTTGCAAGAGACTGGCTTTTAAGTTTTTTTGCGTCTCTCAAAAGACATAACCAATACAAACTTTCATTAGCAGATTTAAGTGCAATTGTAAAAAAGTTGGTAAAATCTCGTTTAGAACTTGCTCCTTTTGCTTCTATTATATTGGCTCCAATTGACGTTGCTGATCTTAGAAGTTCTTTTGCAAGTATGCTTGTGGAGGCATCGTTTGGCAAAGCATCTATAAATTCTATTGTCTTAACAGAATACTGATATGCCCTGTATTTTAGTTCAGTTTTGGATTTTGCGTTTTGGTTTTGCACTTTAGGTTTTAAACTTTAAGCTTTCTGTTTCGTTCTTTTAAAATTTCTTCGATTTCATCAATTTCGTCTTTTGACAATATTATATCAGCGGCGGGGGCGGTTTCAATGATTTGGCCTTTCCGCCTTGCGCCGGCAATAGCCGCGGTTACTTCTGGATTCCTAATCGTCCACGCGGTCGCGAGTTGTGCCATCGTAATTCTTTTCCGCTTTGCGATTTGCGTTAAAGCATCAATCGCTTTTAAATTTATCTCCAGCGCCGGCGATGTATAATTCGGGTCTTTATGCCTAACATCATCGGGTGGCAAAGCAGCGATTTTTTCGGGCGTGAATTTTCCGCTCAACATTCCTTTTTGAAGCGGACTATAGACTATTACGCCGATGTTATTTTTTTTGCAAAACGGCAGAATTTCTTTTTCGATATCACGTTTGAACATACTGTATGGCGGCTGAAGTGAAGTAAGCGGGTGGATTTTCATTACCATTGCCATTTGTTCGACTGTGAAATTTGAAACGCCGAGGTATCGGACTTTGCCGGCCTTGACGCAGCGTGCCATCGCGTCATAACCTTCCTCAATATCTTCGGCGGGCATATTCCAATGCATCTGGTAAAGGTCGATTACGTCAATGCCAAGCCTTTTCAGAGATGCGTCGCACTCTGCGAGAATGCTTTTTGCTTTCAGGCAGGGCGTGCGTTGTTTTTCTGCCGTCTGACTCCAGGTTAGACCGCACTTGGTCGCGACGATTGGTTTGATGGAAGTTTTTTTGAGAACTTTTCCAACTATTGTTTCTGAATGCCCAAATCCATATATTGCCGCGGTGTCGATCCAATTAATGCCTGCGTTTAGCGCTTCGACGATGGCATCTATCGAATCGTTATCATCCTGCGGTCCCCAGCCGAATTCCCACGGGCCGCCGATTGCCCATGTGCCTAATCCGACCCTGGTTATGTTAAGGTCTGAATTGCCAAGTTTGGATTTTTCCATTTTTTGATTCCCTTAAAAGAACAATAGTTTATCATATACATATTAAGTAAAAAAGTGTTTTAGGGTTAATTCAGTGGAAAATAGTAAGAAAATTTATGTAATTGCCTGCGGGGTTTTGAAGCCTGATTTGCAGGCGGCTGCGAACAAACTGGGTTTAGATATTGAGTTTAAATTTCTGGATTCAGTATTGCACGATACGCCTGAAAAACTCAAAATCGAGATACAACAAGCAATAGATGCTGTTGATTCGACAGTTTATGAAAGAATCGTTCTTGGTTATGGTATTTGCGGTCAGGGTACGGACGGCATAATTGCGGTGAAATTGCCTCTGGTTGTTCCGCAGATTCATGACTGTATCTCATTATATCTCGGCTCTGCGGCCAGATATAAAGAACAATTTGAAAAATACCCCGGTACATACTATTTTACGGCGGGTTGGCTTGATAAAGGTTCTGGGCCGGATGAATTGCGGAGATGGCTGGCGAGATCGTGGCCGGGTCATAGCGAACAGGAAATCACCAATTTTATTGAGGATTTTTACTCCGGCTGGCAAAAAAATTACAGCCGGGCGGCGTTTATTGTTACAGAATCTGAAAAAGCGGAAGAGGCACGCAAATTGGCGCAGACGACCGCCGAGAAATACGGTTGGAAATATGAAGAACTTGCGGGCAGTACGGGATTTTTCGAGAAAATGCTAATTGCGGATGAATCTGACGATGAAATTATCGTTGTACAGCCGGGTTATAAAATTATTTTTGACGCGATTGCCGGCAAACTTCTATCCTTGCCAGTAAACGTATAATAAAGTATATTGTATTTAGTATTTAGTGTTTGGCGTCCGCAAATTGCGTTCTGAGATTCTTCGCTGCACTTTTGTTTCGCTCAGAATGACAACGTGGATGTTTGTATTAAGGATAAATAATGGAAATATCAGAGATAAAGACGGGTATAGAAGATTTGCGGGCTCGGATAGCAAAAATCCGAGACTGGCTTTGACATCTCTACTAAATTAGTTGAAAAACAAAAACTGGAAGAGCAAATGGCTCAACCTGGTTTTTGGGATAATCAGGAAATAGCCAAATCAGTTGTTTCAAAAGTAAGCACATTAAAAGCATTCATTGATCCTGTTCTGGATGGTGAAAAGAAGATTGTCGATTTGGCGGAGCTTTTTGAGATTGCCGCCGAGGAAGCAGAGCAGCAGACTTTGGCCGACATCGAAAAAGACATTGCCATCCTCCAACGCAAATGTTCACAAATCGAGCTTACGGGTTTATTGAGCGGACCCGATGATACGAAAAATTGCTTTTTCAGTATTCACGCTGGCGCGGGTGGAACGGAAAGCTGCGATTGGGCGAGTATGCTTTTGCGTATGTACACCCGATATTTTCAGCAGAACAATTTCAATTACGAAGAATTGGATTTAGTACCGGGCGAAGAAGCGGGCCTGCGTTCGATAACGCTGAAGGTCAATGGGCCGTTTGCGTTTGGCAAACTTTCGTGCGAATCGGGCGTTCATAGGCTTGTGCGAATCAGTCCGTTTGACTCGAACAAACGAAGGCATACAAGTTTTGCTGCGGTTGATGTTTTGCCGGAATACGATGACGATATCGATATCGAGATTGACGAAAAAGATTTGCGAATGGATTTTTACCGCGCTGGAGGGGCTGGCGGTCAGCACGTCAACAAAACAAGCTCCGCGGTTCGCATTACGCATTTTCCAACTGGGATTGTTACGCAATGTCAGAACGATAGAAGTCAGCACCGTAATAAAGCCGAAGCGATGAAAATGCTTAAAGGTAAATTGTATATGCTTGAGCAGCAGAAACGCGACGCGGAACTTGCGAAACTTTACGGCAATAAAGGCGAGATTGCGTGGGGCAATCAGATTCGCAGTTATGTGCTCCAGCCGTATCAGTTGATAAAAGACCACCGAACAGATTTTCAGACTGGAAATATTCAGCCTGTGCTTGATGGTGAAATCGAAGGGTTTATAGACAGTTTCCTGCAATATCGTGCAGAGAAAAAACATAAAAGTAATAAATAAGGATTACACAAATGCAAAAACAAATTATCAAGATCGATGTTAAGGCCGCCAAAGCGGATGTAACAAAATTGAAAGTTGATTGTCTGGCTCTGGGTGTTTTCAGCGACGCGAAAGATAGCGACACTCTCAATATTTTAGATAAAAAACTTGACGGCGCGATTTCAAGCGTTCGAAAAATCGGCGATTTCAAAGCGAAAACGAACAGCTGTATAGTTGTTTATACGCACGGCAAAATCGCGGCTGAAAGAATTTTGCTTGTCGGGTTTGGCGAAAAGAGCAAAGCGACAATGGATACTTTCCGCAGAGCGGCAGCGAAAGCGGCTTACGATGCGGTTGGTATGGGTGCAAAAACGCTGGCGGTCGCGATGCATTATGATGAGCCAAAAACAGATTATGAAAAATTAGGACAGATAGCTGCCGAGGCGATTCATTTCGGCGCATACAGATATGACGAGTTTTTAACAAACGGCAATAACGGCAGAGTCGATAAATTTTCCGCTTCGATAGTTTCTGATAATCAGGCGATAGTAAATAAATTGAGCGACGGAGTGAAAGTCGGTCAGCTTATCGGAAGTGCACAAAATTATTCGAGAACGCTTTGCAACAGACCTGCGAACTATGTTTATCCGCAGCAGCTTGCGAGTGAAGCGAAGAAAATGGCCGCAGCGAATGGTTTGGGCTGTACGATCATCGATGATAAAAAGATGGCACAGTTGGGAATGAACGCAATATTAGCGGTTGGCAAAGGCGCGATAAACAAACCAAGAATGATCATTCTGAAACACAAAGCTAAAGGCAGAGCGAGGAATTCAGAACCAATAGCTCTTGTAGGTAAGGCGATCACATTCGATACGGGCGGTATCAGTTTGAAGCCGGGCGCAGATATGCATGAAATGAAAATGGATATGACGGGCGGCGCAGCGGTACTGATGACAATGCAAATCATCGCGAAACTAAAATTGCCGTTGAACGTTTACGGTATTATTTGTGCGGCGGAAAACAGACCTGATGCGGGAAGTTATCTGCCGGGCGATATTATCACGACATACAGCGGAAAGACAATCGAGATTCTGAATACCGACGCGGAAGGCAGAGTTGTTTTGAGCGACGGCCTTGAACAGGCAAGACGGTTGGGCTGCAAAACAGCGGTTGATGTTGCGACCTTGACAGGCGCGTGCGTTGTCGCGCTTGGCAAATATAAAGCCGGTCTTTTCAGTAATGACGACAAACTGTCGGAAAGACTTAAAGCCGCCGCTTCGGATGCAGACGAGCCATTGTGGCAGATGCCTTACGGTCAGGAATATATTGACGAGGTTAAAGGCAAAATTGCAGATTTGAAAAATATCGGAAGCAGATGGGGCGGCGCGTGTAACGGTGCGGCGTTCATTGGCGAATTCGCGAAGGATATCGCATGGGCACATCTTGATATCGCTGGCAAGACAGATATTTGCGATTCGATGAAAAGCTATACACAGCCGGGTTCGATTGGTTTTGGTGTTCGGCTGCTTACGAGTTTCCTGATGAATTATTAAAAGGTTATAGAAATGGCGAAAAAAAAGGTTGATACTGAAAGAATTGAAAAAGCGGTTACTGAAATCCTGCTTGCGGTCGGGGAAGATTTAAATCGTGAAGGCATACATCAGACGCCTAAGCGTGTAGCGGCGATGTACAAGGAATTGCTAGCGGGCGAATCGGAAGACCCTGTTCAATTTATTAAAAGTGTATTCAGGGAAGAGTGCGATGAGATAGTTCTCTTGCGCGATATTCCGTTTTACAGCATCTGTGAACATCATTTGATGCCGTTTATCGGCAAGGCGCACGTAGCGTATTTGCCAAGCGATTTTGTGCTTGGCGTAAGCAAACTCGCGCGGGTTGTTGATTGTTTTGCGCGCAGGCTTCAGGTGCAGGAAAGAATGACGGCTCAAATCGCAGATTTTCTGACGGAGCACGTAAAGCCGCAGGGTGTCGCGGTAGTTATCGAGGCTTCGCATAGCTGTATGACGATTCGCGGAATAAAAAAGCCGGGTTCGGTTATGGTAACAAGCGCACTTCGCGGAATATTTAAAAAAGACCCACGAAGCCGTTCGGAAGTTTTGAGCCTTATGCACAGTGGCTTATAATGCACTTGCTTTCAAGACAAATTCGTTTTGCGATAGACCCGTTTTCTTCTAATGAGGAAATGGGAGCGAATTCATATTGCGCAAAGCCGACAGCGGAAGGTTTGGCGTTTTTTTTCACGCTGTTTGTAGAATTAAAAAGCGAAATTAACAAAGACACCGGCTTTGTTGTCAATGTTGCCGAGATTGATAAAATTATCAGAAACAAGGCAATAGGTTATTTTCGTGATTTTGTGAAAAATTGCTCGAAGACGGGTTTTGAACAGTTTGCGAAATTGCTCAATAAGATTTGGCAGACGATTGAAAATGATTTTTTGCCGGCACAAATAAATTCTCTTTCGCTGGAGTTTATGCCTTCGCGAAAAATTACCATAAAAGAAAGGACAGGAGATATGCTGTATTTTTCTGAAAAATTTGAATTTGCCGCAAGTCATACTTTATGGAATACAAAATTTACAGATGAAGAGAATTTTAAAGTTTTTGGCAAATGCGCCAATAAGTGCGGGCACGGCCATAATTATATTATCGAAGTTGCAATTCAAAAATCGACGACTGACAAGCAGCTTTTCGCAGCCGATTATGAAAAAATTGTCGATAAGAATTTTATCAGCGTTGTTGATCATAAAAATTTGAATGCGGATGTGGATTATTTCAAGAAAGCGAATCCGACGGTTGAGAATATTGCTGAGTTCGCGTTTCAAAGTCTGGATGGAAAATTTGAATCGGCAAAACTGGACTGTGTAACCGTGTGGGAAAATGACAGGACGTTTTGTTCATTCAGACGGGATTAAATTAAAAGTTTAAAGTGAAAAACGAAAAGTGTAAAGTTGAGGAAATGCTGTTTTTTACGATTTCTCCGCTTCGTCTTACTTTCGCAAGACTCCGGTCGAAATGACAGTTGAGTATTTTGGCGGTATAAGTGAAAAGTTGCCGCGTGGGCTGAAGCCCACCCTACGACTTATTGACGAGATCCTTCCCCCTCTGATTTTTGCTTTCAAGGTGCAAAAATCCTGTAGACTCGAGGATCTACGCTTCGCTTCGACGTTGCACTCAGGATGACCGATCGAGTATTTTAATATTGTTTTAATCTTCTGCGGGCGGAAAATTTCTTCGAATATTTTTCAACTTTCGCAATCAGATTTTTTATTTCATTATCATTCATTTCCGATGCATACGATTTAATCAGCAGGTTACGCATTGATTCATCGAAATATTTTGCCGACATACTGTGGTGCAATCGTCCGATGTTCTCAATTTTTTCGCCGGGATTCCAGAAGTTGCGTTTCATTCTATTGAGGTCTATGAACGTAAAGCGATAATTGCTGCTGCCGTTGTTATTTTCCTTGCCGATAAAAATATGCCAAACATATAAATCTGGAAGGCTGAATCTGGCATCGTGGATTTTTTTAATCTCTTTTCCGATAGCTGTAATGATTTTTTCTTTTTCGCTTTGCGGCAGTGCGTCCCAGTTTTGCGCGATAAAATCAGTAAGGCACTGGTCTTTAATTTCTTCTGTGATGATGAAAGACCTGCGTTCGAGTCCTAATCTGAATTGCTCGCCGAAACATATACGCGGCGGTGCTTTTATATTATTTTCTTCGAGTCTTTTTATATTGCCCCATTCGTAAGCGGCCTGGCTTTGAATTTTACCTGTGTTCATAAAAACGAAAATCGCGTCTTTGAAGTGCGAATGGCGGAAACGCTTGAGGAAGAATTTTCTTTCGCCAGATTCTGTTTTCAGGTGAACGATGCTCACATTTCGTCTGTTGTTACGGTTAATTTCTACTTTGTTATCCTGATGAAAAATATCATCGAAGGTTTTTAAACCGTTTTCAGCTAAAACGTTCTGCCATAAATCTGCGAAAAATAATTTTTCCATATAATCCTAAATCAATACTTTGGAAATCCGAAATCCAAATATCTAAACCAAAACAATATCAAATCACCAAAATTTAAATGCTCCAAACTTCCGCATGGGCTAAAGCCCATCCTTACGAACCCCTCGAATGAATCGAGGGGCTAACAATAATGACAAAGGTGCACTCTTAGAGTTATTGTATTTTATGGGTTAATAAATAAATTATCAATCTGAATTTTTGGTTTTGCATTTTTGTATGTCTTTAATTATCCTATTTTCATGTCAAATACTCATCTTGTGATTTTGAAAAAATGTTATCTTGATAAGATAATCGACGGCAGCAAGCCTGTTGAGCTTAGGCTTTTAAAGACGGCTTGCCAGCCTTATGGTTCGGTCGCGATCGGCGATAAACTATTCTTGAAACAGTCCAGCGGGCCGGTTTGCGCAACGGCTGAAGTTTCTTCTTTTCAGGAATACAACAATTTAACGCCTGAAAAAATTGCTAAGTTGAAAGCTGTTTATAATCATCTTGTCTTTGGTACGGATGAATACTGGGCGGAAAAATCGGAGAGCAAATTCGCGGTTTTCGTCTGGATAAAAAATGTGAAGTCCATTAAACCGGTGATGATAAAAAAATTGGATTGGCGCGCGTGGGTGGTTTTGAAAGCTGGGAACGATTTCGGTTTACTTCGTTCTGCCGATATTATTCACTAAACCGACGGCCATAATATTTACGACGAGACTTGAGCCGCCATAGCTGACAAGCGGGAGCGTGAGTCCGGTTATGGGCATAAGGCCGATATTCATTCCGATATTTACAATTACCTGCACCGCAAAAACAACGCTAATTCCCGCGGCGACATAACTGCCGAACATATCGGTACTGGCGGCAGCGATCTCCAGACCGCACGCGACCAATAACGCATATAAACCTATGACGAGTAATCCGCCGCCAAAGCCCCATTGATGTGCGATTGTCGCGAAAATGAAATCGTTGTGTTTTTCGGGCAGGAATTTGGCATATTTAATAAATGGGCCGCTGCGGTAGCCTTGGCCGCTTAGGCCGCCGGATGCGATCGCGAGTTTTGATCTTGTGAGCTGAAAGCCTTTGCCTGTTTCCCAGGTGCGGAGACGTTCGGCGGAAACGCCAAGCAGATTCGCAAGCCATGGCCTTTTGCCGCTTTGTTCTTTGAGCCAGTTATCACTGCCGTCGATTCGGCTCTGCAACAGAAGCGAACAAACTCGCATACGCTGGTAATCGTGCATATTCATCCACATAATCGGGACGGCAATCACCGCCACGGAGATGATCATTACAACGTGTTTGATTTTCGCGCCGGCAAGGAAGAGCATTGTCAAAAATACTATCATCATCAAAAGCACTGTGCCGAGATTTGGTTCGAGCAGAATTAATATGATCGGGATAATCGTGAGCAGGAAGGGCGGCAGAAGCGAGGAGAGGTTTCGATAATTGCTACGGTATCGTAAATGCCAGCCGAGCGCGATAACGTAAATCAGTTTGAAAAATTCCGAAGGCTGAATCTGTATAAATGAGCCGAAGGTGATCCAACGCAGCGAACCATTTTTTTCGGGTATGAACGGGATGGTGAAAAAATGGCCGAGGAGTAATGAAGCGAGTATGAGAATGATTCCGATGTATAGCGCGCCGCTGATTGCGCCGAGTTTTTTGTAGCTGAAAGAGTTGATGAAGATGAAACCAACGCAGCCTGCCGCCGCGAAAATTGCCTGCTTTTTCCAGATGTCGGTGATGCTGTTTGCCTGATCGTTTGTGTCGGCAGGATTGCCGGATGCGTAAATCATCATAATGCTAACGGCAACAAGTCCGGCCGCGGATGCGAGCATTATCATCCGTGTCAAAAAAAGCCTTCCGCGCAAAAAATCAAACATGTCGAACATAAATAGTCGTTAGTCGATAGTCATTGGTCAATAGTTGAACCCGCGTGGGCTAAAGCCCACCTACAAACTAAAAAAACAAGCAGAGAAACACAAAGTTTACAATGCAACAATATCTTAACAGAAAAACGTGAAAGAACAAATGATATTTAAAGGCTTGATGGGTAAATAGTTATAGTTTTTTTAAATGGAATGACGGCGGTGAAGCTTTTAAACGCACGTGGCGACATAACAGGATAGATTTCCGCCTGCGCGGGAATGACACAAGGGGGATTTGCAAATATTTAGGAGGATTTTGATTGAGTAAGTAAAACCCTACGAATATTTTCGTTGACTTTACGAATTAGTTCGTATAGATTTAGTGGGAAGTGAAAAACTTAAAGTGAAAAGTACGTGATAAGTAAGAGACTAAAAAATATTGTAAGCGGGTTTACGTTGGTCGAATTGCTTGTTGTAATTTCAATCATCGCAATGCTGCTTTCAATCCTTATGCCTGTTCTTGGCAAAGCAAGAGAGCAGGCAAGACGCATTGATTGTCAATCGCACCTTAAACAGTTAACGGCTGCATGGCACATGTATGCTAATAGTAATGATGATAAACTTTGTTCCCCTGATACCAAGATAGATAAGAGGTATAATTATACTGCCTGCTGGGTTAATGATGGCCCAGTTGAAGAAAACAATTTGGTAGCAGGCAGTGAAGATGCCATCAAAAGTGGAGTTTTGTGGCCTTACGTACAAACAATAAAAGTTTATGAATGTCAAAATGCTTCAAACTATAAATCAATAAACGCCAAACCAAACCGTATAAGAGATTACTCTGTTTCACGAATTATGGGATTTCCAAATGGTCCTGGACAAGCAGGAGAGGTTACACCATCTGGTACGATAAAAGTTCCTTTGACTTATAGGATTTTTTCAAGGATTAAAATACCTTCAGAAAAAATGGTTTTTGTTGATGCTGATGGTGGATATGAATTAACCGGGCTTTGGTGGTTACGTAATCCTTTTGGGCCTATATCGAAAGATTCTGAAAGAATTGAATGGAAATTTGATAGAGATTTAAAGAGTGGTATGCAATTAAATTTAATTACAGCCCGGCATACAAAAGGGTATAATTTTTCGTTTGCTGACGGACATTGCGGATATTGGAAATACAAAGATAATCGAACAATCAAACTGTGTGAGGAGCAAACAAACAGGCAAGATGAAATAGATGCATCAACTAACAACCCTGATTTAGAATATATGGCTAAAACATTGGAAGGGCCGAGTATTTAAGTGGAGAAAAGATTGGCTAAAAAAATTGTAATCTATAAAGGTTTTACCTTGATAGAACTCCTTGTTGTGATATCGATCATTGCGATGATGTTGTCAATTTTAACGCCCGCACTTAGCCGGGCAAAAGAACAGGCTAAACGCATAGAATGTTTTTCAAACCTTAAACAGCTTACACTCGCATGGTCTATGTATGCAATGAACAACAGTGATAAATTATGTTCACCAGATGTAAATTGTGGAATAGAAGACGGGTGCTGGGTTATTGACGGGCCGGCATTGCCGGGTAACTGGATCGGAGGTACAGAATTAGCAATTAAAAAAGGTGTTTTATGGCCTTATACGCAATATATTAAACTATACGGATGTCCGACGGCTGGTGGATATGAGTCGCCTAATGTCAGAAATGACCGTTTACGAGATTATATGATACCTGTAACTATGGGCTTTACCGGACAAACGTGGTATGGACAGCCTTGCAGCACTTTTAAAAGGTATACTGCAATTACAAGGCCGTTAGATAAGCTGGCATTTGTTGAAGCAGATGGCGGTCTTCGAGGTGCTACAGGTAATTATTGGCTACTTAATGCTTTTTGGCCTTTGAATGATGAATCATCAGAGCCTCAATGGAAATTTGACACGAACTCCGAGCGTGTACCATGTAATATGATCACAGCGAGACATGATAAAGGCTTTAACATGTCATTTGCTGATGGTCATTGCGGGTACTATAAATATAAAGACCAACGAACGGTAAAATTGGCGGTCGAATTGTTAGATTTTTATTGTAAGTTTGAAAAAGAAGCATCGGTTGATAATCCTGATTTGGATTATATGGGCGAAATATTAAAAGGTCCCAAATAAATGAAAGAATGGAAATATTTAAAATATGACATTGAGGAATGGCTGAAACGGCCGGCGATCAGGAAATGGATTAATGATAATCCGAGAATTGTAATTCGTATAACCATTGCAACTATATCTTTGTTTTTAATTATTTTGATATTTAAACTGGTTCCTTATAGGTCGCCAAATGTTTCTATGAACCATAAAGCATGGTTTTATGACCTTAATACGAAAAAACTTTTTGCAGAAGATGGCGATAAAATTCCACCGATTGATGCGCCATCTGGCAAACTAGCCGGTGTTAAAGCTTATGTGCTTAGTTATGTATTAGAGCCGAATGAAAATGAAAAATTTATAGCGTATTTGGAAAAGTTCACGCCTCAAGGCAGAAAATACATAGATATTTGCAAAGAGGCAAAAACCAAGGTTACTGAAAAAATGATCAATGACTTAAATTGTAATCGATATGTTTCCAAGCCGAATGATATTAACTGGTTTTTGGCAAGCAGCGATAAGGGACGGGAAATTTTAAGACAGGCTAACAAAGCGAATGATAAAGGGCAGATGCCTTTAAATTATTTGCCTAAACTAAAATAAATGATAGGAAATAATATGGCAAGGCAGAAAATAACAGGGCCGACAGATAAAGAATTAGAGATTTTGAATGTTTTGTGGAAAAACGGGCCGGCGACAGTTCGGCAGGTTAACCGGCAGGTTAATGAGGAAATAAATAAAATTCAGAAAACCGGCTACACAACGACTCTTAAATTAATGCAGATAATGACCGATAAGGGTCTGCTTGTACGCGATGATTCGGGGTTTCAGCATATTTACAAACCGGCAAGCAGTGAAGAAAATATCCAAAAACAGCTTGTGGGCAGTCTGCTTGAACGTGCTTTTTCAGGCTCTGCGGAAAAACTGGTTATGCGTGCGTTGTCGGCGAAAAAAATATCAGTGGAAGAACTGGCGAGAATAAAAAACATTTTAGAAAAATTCAAAAATAGCCACGAAGACACAAAGACACAAAGAAAATGATTGGACTGGATTCCCGCTTCCGCGGGAATGACACAAAATCGTGTTTTGGTGATCAAGTGGCGGAAAGGAAATGAAAATGTACGTGCTGCAAAATTTAATCTCGCAAGAGGCAGTTCAAAGAATCGGCTGGACACTTATTCATTTTATTTGGCAAGGGGCATTGATCGCGTTGCTGCTTGTGATTGTTTTAAGATTGATACGCAAGCAATCGTCTAATTTGCGATATGCAGTTGCTTGTGCTGCGATGCTGTTTATGGTCGCGGCGCCTGCGGTAACGTTTGGACTTCTCAGTAAAGAAATGATTTCAACAAATGTTGAAATCGGGCAGACACACAGGTCTGCCCCTACAATGACAAACATAGTGCAAATCGAAATGCCTGTTCAAAGCGCAACACCAATTACGCCGGTCAAAAAATCGCTGAAGGATAGATGTATTAAAGCGACAGAATCGGCGCTGCCTTATATTGTGGTTTCCTGGTTTGTTGGTGTGTTTGTGTTAAGTATCTGGTATCTGGGCGGCTGGACACAATTGCAAAAACTTCGCAGACAAATGATCTCGCCGGTTTCTGATGAAATAAAAACGAAATTAAATCGGCTTTCAAAAATTCTCGCACTAAGCAGAGCGGTTGATGCTTTTCAATCGGTTTTAGTGAGTGTGCCGACGGTGATAGGGCATTTTAAGCCTGTGATACTTTTGCCGGCAAGTGCGCTCACTGGATTGAGCGGTGAGCAAATTGAAGCGATTTTGGCGCACGAGCTTGCGCATATAAAACGCTGTGATTATATTGTGAATATTTTTCAAACGGTTGTGGAGATACTTGGTTTTTACCATCCGGCCGTGTGGTGGGTATCGAATAAGATCAGACAGGAACGTGAACATTGCTGCGATGATATCGCGGTGCAGATTACGGGCGATGAAATTAATTACGCGCAGGCTCTTGCGTCGATGGAAGAAATTCGGTTCGGACGGCCAGAACTGGCGGTTGCGGCAACGGGTGGGAATTTGTTTGAGAGAATTAAAAGGCTGCTTGGCAGAAATTCAGCAAGTAATGAGAAAGCAGGGTGGCTGCCATCGGCTATCGTAGTTTTGGTGATTGCAGGATTGCTGTTTCCGATGATGCTGACATTGAGCAGTTGCGGCAAGAAAGATACTAAGAAGCTGTCGGAAACAAGCTACATAGACGCTAATGGTCATATCGTTGATAAAATTGATTATCCGTTTGTCAATGATCCAAACGTTTTAGGCAGTTGGCATACGGTCGATTTTGTAAAAGAGATTGAAGAATTTAAATGGGATGATGAATTATTTCCGGGAAAATTATTCTTGCGGGAAATGATATTTAAGAAAGACGGCAGATTAATTTCTAAAAATGATAATGCGCCGAACGGTTTTCGGATGAAATGGACTAAAGGTTTGGTTTTATATGATAACGATCAGAAAACCGCGTCGAAATATACACTCAAGGAGATGAACGATTCGACATATATGTTCTACGAGTGGAAAAGCGGAGATTACACAATCCGGCATCAAAAGCCAAGTTATTATGTTCTGAAAAAGGTTGAAGATAAGATAGAAACAGTTTCAGAATCGAACGTAACGAATTTTTTGAATAATTCCGGGGCGGAAGATGGAAAAGGTGATTTACCATCTTTATGGTTTAGAGCCAGTGTTCCTGCCGATGGATTAGAAATGTATCGCGATACGGAGAATGTTCATTCGGGAAAATATTCGCTTGCTATCACGAATACACATAAATATGGAGAAACGGTAAGCAACAACTGGGCACAAAATATTCAAAATATACCTGTTGGAAGCGTTATTAATGTCAGTGCGTACATTAAAACTGAAAATGCGGATTCAGCAAATGTTTGTATCCAATGCTGGGATATTGGCGACAAAAATATGCTTGCCTTTACCACGACAAATACTCTGCGAGGAGATAACAACTGGCCTTTACTTAAAAGTCCGCCAATTTCGGTGCCGGATGGTACTGTGAAAATTACGGTACGTGCTGCATTAACCGGCATTGGAAATGTGTGGTTCGATGACATCAAAGTGAATGCAGTTAATAAGAAAGTTGGAGATAGTAATATAGCTGAAGTTCCGCCGAGGGCGCCACGTCCGCCGCAGCCGCCGCCACCACCAACGCCTTATGAACCGCCGACAAAGGTAGTGCAGAATTTGGACACAGGTGTTGAGCCGGTTAAAAATTTTAAGCAAGAACTTGAAAAACCTGTTACTGTTAATGTTCAAAAAAGTCCTGACGGCGATAGGTTAACAATCCAATATGCGGTTATCGCGATTTGCGAGGCTGCGAAAGTTCCTTATAACTGGGATAAATCGGTAGAATTAGCAGATTCACAGCGAGAGAAATATATTGATCCTGTCAATATTGAAAATAAAGTTGCAAGTCAGGCAATAGCAGATTTGATCGGGCCGGTTGGATTGTCATACAATTTAGATGAAAAAGGAGTTTATCTTTATAAACCTGAAAAAATACAGGGTGAAAGTAATTTTGAAATTCTTGATGTAAATTTTGAGCCGATACATCAGGGTAAGAATGTGGTTAATATTGAAGTTAAAAATAATAGCAGCAGTCAACAGCTTCTTGGTGTACACATTTACACACGTTCGGTGGATTACGGGCCAAGCGGAGTCGGCTGGGGAACTGTGTTTTTTGATACTCTAAAAGAAAATGAAACTAAGGTTTGCAGATTTGCATATAAGATTCAAGGGCCGGTTACTGCAAATACTTATATTCGGGTAAAATATTATAATCCCGCAACAGAGCAGAGATATAATTATGATAAACCATTTTTTGAAAAACAATATTCGGCAAAAGATTTGCCTTTTGCACCTGTTGTTGTGAAGGAATGGCTGCCGGGGCAAATGGGGCAGGAAATATGGTCAACTCTCGCTAACATACAAACTTACATAAGAAAAGGTGATTACGAAAAAGCCTGGGAATTATTTAGCGAAGATTATCAGAAGTCGGAATATCAAAGAAAAGGATTTGAAGCCTTTAAACAGCATATGGAACCTAAACATCCTCTCGATGCGGCATTTCACTGGGATAAGAAAACTTTTGTAATGCTGAAATTTTTAAGCCTTGAAGCGGATATGAAAGTAATTAATGAACAGGGCGGGCCTATTTTAGAGGCGGGCTATAGGGATCAAATATGGCGTATAAAGTTTGTGCATCAACAGAAAGATGTTTGGAAAATCGATGACATTACAGGATACACGCCAAAGGTTCTTGAAATACAGGAGCAGGATGCGAAGAAGTAAACGAGATCCTTCATTTCATTCAGGATGACAGAATGTGGCAATGGGCGGAAGAAAGTCGGAGATTGCTTAGCTGTGTCCTGTTTTACAGGAGTGCGCACGCAATAAATTATGGATTTTGGCGGAATAAGAATCGAGATTGCCGCGTCGATTACGTTGTAATCTCCTCGCAATGACAGGCCGTCGTGCCGAACGGCCGCTAAACGAACCCTGCCATAGTGATGGCAGGGCTAACCTAAATGATTTTTTAATCGCTGGTGTCAAGAATTGACATAAAGGCTTTTTGCGGGATTTCCACGTTGCCAATGTTTTTCATTCGCTTCTTGCCTTCTTTTTGCTTTTTCAACACTTTCATTTTTCGCGTAACGTCGCCGCCGTAGAGTTTTGCGGTAACGTCTTTTCTGAACGCTTTTATCGATTCGCGGGCGATAATCTTTCCGCCAATCGCGGCCTGTAATGGGATCTCAAATTGATGTCTTGGAATTGCTTTACGCAATTTCAGCAATAATTTTCTGCCGCGTGCTTCGGCGTTTGAACGGTGGACAATCAAACTCAAAGCATCGACTACATCCTTATTGATCAGGATATCGATTCTCACAAGGTCTGCCGCCTCGAAGCCGATAAGCTCGTAATCCATCGTAGCATAACCTTTGCTGATTCCTTTGAGCTGATCATAAAAATCATAAACGATTTCAGCAAGCGGTGCACGGAATACCATCATCACGCGGGTAACGCTGATATAATCGGTTTTAAGCAGTATACATCTGCGCTGCTCTGCGAGCTGCATAATCGCGCCGATGCTGTCTTTTGGTGTAATGATTTCCAATTTAACGATCGGTTCGCGAAGCTCTTCGACTTTTGTAATATCGGGAAGCTGGCTTGGCGAATCGACTTTTATTACTTCACCGTCGGTTGTCATAATTTCATAAGTTACCGTCGGAGCGGTCTGCACAACTTCAATATCGTTTTCACGTTCGAGACGCTCCTGGATAATTTCCATATGCAGCATACCGAGGAAGCCGCAACGGAAACCGAAACCAAGCGCGGGACTGTTTTGCGGGAAAAACGAAAAGCTCGCATCGTTGAGCGAAAGTTTATCGAAAGCGGTGCGAAGGTCTGTATAGTCTGTTTCGTTGCCGGGGTAAAAATCGCTGAATACCATCTGCTGCGGTTTTTTGTAGCCGGGCAGTGCTTTTTCGGCAGGGTCGCTCAACAACGTTATCGTATCGCCGATCGTTACATCGGAAAGATTTCTGATGTTCGCGATCACATAGCCTACTTCACCGGGGCCGAGTGAGTCGGTTTTTTTCATTGAAGGTGTGAATTTGCCAAGTTCGGTAATCAGATAAGGACGGGAAGTACCCATCATTTTAATTTTTTGGCCCGGCTGCAATGTGCCTGAAAAAACCCTGACGTAACAAATAACGCCTCGGTAGTCATCGAAATGACTATCGAAAATTAGAGCTTTCATGTGCGGATCGTTGTCAAGTTTTGGCGGCGGCATAAGGGTTGTGATAGCGTCTAGCAATTCTTCGATGCCGATACCGCTTTTTGCGCTGATCTTGAAACATTCATTCCTGCTGATGCCGAGAGTATGTTCTATTTCTTCGGCGACAACATCGGCCTGCGCGGCTGGCAGGTCAATCTTATTAATGACCGGGACAATTTCCAAACCGCAATCGACGGCTAAATAAGCGTTGGCGAGTGTTTGCGCTTCTACGCCTTGCGTAGCATCGACAACGAGGATTGCGCCTTCGCAGGCTTTCATCGAGCGCGACACTTCATAGTGGAAATCCACGTGGCCGGGCGTATCGATGAGGTTCAGCATATATTCCTTGCCTTCGTGGTGGTAATTCATTGTAACGGCAGAGGCTTTTACGGTGATGCCGCGTTCGCGTTCAATGTCCATACTGTCGAGCATTTGGTCTTTGAACTCACGCTGGCTGACAGTACCTGTTGTCAATAATAGTTTGTCGGCCAAGGTGCTTTTGCCGTGGTCAATATGAGCGATAATGCAAAAATTTCGTATATTGTCTATGTTCATTTGTCTTTATCAGGAAAAATTAAAAAGTCATTATAGCTTTTTATGGTTTTAAAGCAATAACACTTATTTTATTTTGACTTAACGGTCTTTGTTCGCTAAATTGTATTTTGACTGATATTTTTTTAATCTTTTTTGCTTTGCAGAACGTATAGCTATCAGGATAACTTTGTACGGATATTGAATGAAGGTAGGATTAAAAAAGATTATAATTTGTCTGGCGTTTGTCGCAGCCATATCTTTGGCTTGCGATTCATACTTTAATTGCAGACCAAAATGTGCTCGGAATGTCTTTTGTAAAGTCATAAGAGCCAAGTCAAAAATCCATTCCTGCTGCCAGGCTAAGTTGCAGCCTAAAAAGACATCGACTGGCAAATGCGGCGGTAAAAAAACCTGCCAATTCAAGAAGACGCAAAAAATCGCGACTCTTAATAATCAGGATTTTAATTTGAACGCAAACGAAACTCCGGTTTTTCTGGAGAGTTCTATTTTAACAAAATCAAATTACACCTCAAAAATCAATATATGTTCAACGGGGCCACCGTTTCAATGGGATTGCAAGACACAATCTGTTCTTTGCGTTTTCATAATTTGATAATGTAAAGTGATTGTTATTTTTATTTTATTTATTATTTTAATTAAACCTTAAAAATTTTCGGAGAATTCAAATGTTAAAGAAACTAACTATAATCGCACTGACAATTGTGTTGTTTGCGGGCTTGACAGGAATCGACTTTTCATCTAAAGCATTAGCAGGCGAAGGCTGCGCAAAATCAGGCTGCAGCGCAAAAGCAAAGGCGTGTGAATGCGGCAAAGAATGCAAATGCGGCGATAACTGTAAATGCGGTAAAGATTGCAAATGCGAAAAGGGCTGCTCAAAGAAAGAGTGCAAATGCGGAGCAGACTGCAAGTGCGGCAAAGATTGCAAAGGCGACTGCAAATGCGGTAAAGACTGCAAATGTGGCAAAGAAGCAGGAAAATGCGCCAAAGACGGCAAAGGCACTGGATGCGGAAAAGGCAAATGCAGTGATAAATGCAGAGATGCAAACGGCGTTTGCAAAAATTCAGGTAAGAAATGCAAAGATTTAGATCCAAATTCTAAATAAGTTCTCGCCGAGGTAATTCAAAAGGCCTGGAATATTTCCGGGCCTTTTTTTATATTTAGCCACAGAGATCACCGAGGACACAGAGATTTATATTTTTTAATCAACTTCAGCGAAATCGGTTAAAACGCTATCGGCTATCGGCAGGGCAGTTCTCGTCAGGCTCAAACGGTTATCTTTTATTTGCAAAAGATTCGATTTTAAATTTTTGTCGAGAGACGTTTTAAAAATATTAAAAATGTCGAACCCTGTCTTTTGCTTGTACTCGGCTAAATCAATTCCTTTTATCAGCCTTAATCCCAGTACCGCGGTTTGACAGGCTTTTTCAATTTCTGAAATTTCTGTCTTTTCTTCAGTTTTATCTTTTTGTTCGATATATTTATCAATGTCGTTGATGTTTTCGTAACGCAGGCCTTTGATATAACCGCAAGCGGCAGGGCCGATACCTATATAATAATCATTTTTCCAATATGTGATGTTGTGTCTGCATTCGAAGCCAGGTTTGGCGAAATTTGAAATTTCATATTGCTGAAAACTTGCATAGGCAAGCATATCGATTGTCATTTCGTACATTTGCCTGTCTGTTTCTTCGCTGACTGGGGTTAATTTGCCGGCAGCTTTGATTTTTTCGAGCGGCGTATCTGTTTCGTAAGTCAAACTATATGTGCTGATGTGTTGTATATCGATTTCGATCGCTTTGGCGAGGGTGTCTTTCCATTTATCAGGATTTGAGCCGGGCAGAGCGAAAATCAAATCGATGCTGATGTTTTTAAATCCTATTTTTTTGCAAATCTCAATTGTTTCAAGAGCTTGATGGGTTTTGTATCTTCTGCCGAGGAAAGCGAGTTCGGCATCATCAAAAGATTGAATGCCGATTGAAATTCGATTTACGCCTGTGTTAAAAAGTCTTCTCAAAAACACTTCGTCAACATCGGCAGGATTTATTTCGATGGTGAATTCTTCTGGATTGCCGGTAAGTTTTGTAATTTCGGATAAAAAAGTGCAGAGGGAATCGCAGCCGATAGAAGCAGGGCTTCCGCCACCTACGTATAAGGTTTTTACAGGTTTTGAGAATGAAGATTTTTTTAATTCATCAATTTCAGCATTCAAAAGTTTTTGGATATCGAATTGGCCGGGCGGCTTTGAGAAAAAACCGCAGTATAAACATTTTGATTTGCAAAATGGAATATGAACGTAAACGGAATGTGGCAAATCGGAATTCATAATAAAAAAACCCCCTTGCAGGCAAGGGGGCTAAATATACGGGTGAGTGACGGGGTTTGAACCCGCGACCCCTAGAACCACAATCTAGTGCTCTGCCAGCTGAGCTACACC
>MHYA01000095.1:0-5091 GCA_001825675.1 Planctomycetes bacterium GWF2_42_9
CCGCAATACAATAAACAATCACATCATCAATGATATTTCCTTCTTCCTCGAGGATGTAACCATATTGCGCTTTGCCCGGCTTTAATTTCGTAACATCATTAGTAATAAGCATATTCAGAAAATTCACAGCATCTTTGCCGGCAATTTTCAGAACCGCCATATGCGTACAATCAAAAAGACCCGCGGTTGTCCGCACGGCCTTATGCTCTTCGCTGATAGATTTATACCACAAGGGCATCATCCAACCTGCAAAAGGTACAATTTGAGCCTTACCGGCTAAAGCGGCGTGTTTTTCAAATAAAACGGTTTTTTTATCCATAATTTTTTGCTCCGACAGAATAGTGCTAAATTTAAGCAAAATTATGCTAATGTCAAACTATTTTCGCGCATAAAAAAAGGAGGATACGTTTCATAAAAAAAAACGCATCCCCCCTGTCTGTTTGCCTGAGATTTTTCAGCCGCTTTAAAAAAGCAGCTTACCCTTCGGCATCCTATCGGATTTTCCAGAGGCGCCATCAGAACCGAAATCCTTTTGCCTGAGAGCTTCTCGATTTTCATCGATTACACCTTCGGCTTCCATTCAAGGAATCTCTTTCGGCCATCAACTGGCAGTTTAAATACTGTCATTATTTTTTCATTTGTCAACCAGAAATTTCAAAACTTGTACTTTGCCTTGTGATAATGTATTCTATTGGCATGCCAGCAGAATTAATAGAAATAAAAGACTTAAACAGAGACATCGAAAAACTCAAAAAGTGTGCCGATTGCGTCGACGCAGGCGGACTGGTTGTTTTCCCCACAGAAACCGTTTACGGAATTGCGTGCAGGGCCCAAGGCAAAAGCCTTGAAAGGCTTGATGCTGTAAAGCAGCGAAACCTCGATAAAAGGTACACGCTGCATATCGGCGATAAGAACAAACTTTCAGAATATGTGCCGAGCCTGACGATGCCTGCGGCAAAACTGGTTAAAAATGCTTGGCCGGGGCCTTTAACGATAGTTTTTGAAATCAGCCAAAACGAAATTCAAAACCTAAAATACAAACACGGCAGCGAAACTGTCGAAATCTTATATAAAGACAACACCATAGGAATCCGATGTCCCGACGAGCCGGTCGGCAGCAAACTTTTGGATCTTTGCAAATTTCCCGTTGTCGCCCCGAGCGCAAATTTAGGCGGCCAAAATCCCGCAACCACCGGCAAACAGGCGTTTGAACAAATCGGCCAATTTGTTGATATAGTGATTGACGCGGGAAAATGCAAATACGAAAAAAGCAGTACCGTAGCTAAAATATCACCATCAGGTCTTAAAATCCTTCGAGTTGGCGGTTATTCCGAAGCGCAACTGCGGAAAATGTACAATATTAACATTCTATTTGTATGCAGCGGCAATACCTGTCGAAGCCCGATGGCAGAAGGTTTGGCAAAGAAAATAATAGCGGAAAAAATTTGCTGTAATATTGACCAATTGGATGATATGGGTTATAAAATTGAATCGGCTGGCGTTTTGGCTGTCAAAGGATTTGCCGCAAGTGATGGCTCTGTAAGGTTTTGCGCATCTAAAGGCGCAGATATTTCAAATCATCAAAGCCAAAGGCTGACCGGTGAAAAAATTAAGAATGCCGACTATATTTTTGCAATGTCAAACGGCCATAAAGATGCTATAATCCAGCTTTGTCCGCAGGCAGAGCAAAAAACGATGCTCCTTGAGGATGGGGAAGATATAAACGACCCTATCGGTGGAGATTATGATGCCTACGCAGCTTGTGGATTGGAAATCGAGAAAGCACTTGATGCAAGGATGAAGGAACTTTTTCCGTAATCACTTCAACGCTTTCATAATGTAATGTTTTTTAAATTAATGAGTTATGTTTTATATATTTAAGGTGCCGCGATGAACGTAGCAGTTGCTAACGACCACAGGGGAATTGAAGCAAAAGAACAGATCAAAGCTATTGTATGTGAGCTTGGCCATACCTGCCTTGACTTGGGTACAAACAGCGACGCTCCGATGGATTATCCTGATTTAGCTTATTTGGCCGCGAAATCAGTTGCCGACAAAAAATCCGACAGAGCAATCCTCGTCTGCGGAACCGGAATTGGAATGTGTATTGCGGCAAATAAGGTTCACGGCGTTCGGGCGGCGCTTTGCTACGACGAACTCAACGCGCGAATCAGCAGGCAGCATAATGATTCAAACATACTGTGCTTGAGCGGCGATTTGCTCGGCTCACAGGTTTTACGCAAAATGGTTGAAGTCTGGCTTTCAACAGAATTTTCGGGCGGCAGACATCAGAGAAGAGTAAGTAAAATCGCTGCGATAGAACAGGGACTTGATCCAAGTACTGTCAGCAAACAATAATCTGCCGACTGCAACCAACATCAAAAATAAGGGAGTCTCAAATTGGCTAAGACGCTGACTTTCAAAATCCTTGAAAAGCATCTAAGGGATGGTGTTCTGGAAAAATCCAAACCCATCGGTATTAAAATAGATCAAACACTAACACAGGACGCGACCGGTACAACCGCGTTTCTGCTTTTCGAATCGATGGGTGTCGAACGCGTAAAAGCGGAAACTGCTGTGAGCTATATCGATCACAATATGTCGCAGTTCGGGCCGGAAAATCATAACGATCATTTATATCTGCAAACAGTCGCGGCGAAAATGGGTGTGAATTTTTCGCGGCCTGGCAATGGGATTTGTCATCAGGTAAATCTCGAACGCTTTGGCAAACCGGGCGCGACACTTCTCGGCAGTGATTCGCATACGCCAACCGGCGGCGGTATTGGTATGATCGCAATCGGCGCAGGCGGACTCGATGTCGCGGTCGCTATGGGCGGCGGTGCATTTTATCTGACGTGTCCAAAAGTTATCGGCGTAAAACTTACCGGCAAACTTCGGCCGTGGGTTGCGAGCAAAGATATTATTTTAAAATTATTGAGCATCCTCACCACAAAAGGAAACGTCGGGTGCGTTGTCGAATATTTCGGGCCGGGCGTTGCGACGCTTACAGTTCCGCAAAGAGCGACCGTTACGAATATGGGCGCAGAGCTTGGCGTAACGACCAGCGTTTTTCCATCTGATGAGCAGACGAAAAAATTTCTGGCCGCGCAAAAACGAGAAAAAGATTATATTCCGCTCGCCGCTGATGAAGGCTGCGAATACGATCGTGTAATTGAAATCGATTTATCACAGCTTGAGCAGATGGCAGCTTGTTCGCCTTCGCCGGATAATATAAAAACGATAAAATCGCTTGCTGGAACAAAAGTTAATCAGGTCATTATCGGAAGCTGCACAAATTCCAGTTTCACGGATTTGATGATGGTCGCGAAAGTTCTCAAAGGCAAAACAATTCATCCAACTGTCGAATTCGCGATCGCGCCAGGCAGCAAACAAGTTATGACGATGCTTGCGGCAAACGGCGCGTTGAATGACATTATCGCATCGGGCGCGAGAATTCTCGAATCGAGCTGCGGGCCGTGCATTGGTCAAGGTTTTTCGCCTGCCGATGGCGTTGTCTCGGTGCGAACATTCAATAGAAATTTCGCAGGCAGAACAGGCACGAAAAACGATACTGTATTTTTGACAAGCCCGGAAACGGCTGTTTTAACGGCTTTAAAGGGTGAGGTTGTCGAAGCGGAAAATTGCGGAATCGAATATCCAAATATTGAAATGCCGTTCGAGTTTACGGTTGATGATAATATGATCCAAAAGCCGCTGCCTGCTGATGAAGCAAAAAAAGTGCAGGTGATACGCGGCTCGACGATTGTTGTGCCGGAAGCGGCGGCGAAACTGCCGAACGATTTGAAGGGTAAAGTCCTGCTCAAGTGCGGCGACAAAATTACAACGGATCACATTATGCCCGCGGGCGCGTTTTTGAAATATCGCTCGAACGTTCCTGAATATTCAAAATATGTTTTCAACTGCTTCAACGAGCAAGGCAAACCGACATTCGCACAGCGCGGACTCGAACTGAAAAAACAGTCAATTGCAGGTATTGTTGTCGCATCTGAAAGTTACGGACAGGGTTCATCACGTGAACACGCGGCACTTTGCCCGATGTATCTGGGTGTGAAAATGATTATCGCAAAGAGTATCGAGAGGATTCATAAAGCAAATTTGATCAACTTCGCACTACTGCCTGCCGAATTTGAAAATCCGGCGGACTACGACAAAATCAACGCAGACGATGAGTTCGAAATTAAAAATCTCAACGACGCGATCAAATCCGCAGACTTTGTCAGCGTAAAAGATAAAACCGCAGACTTTGAGTTCAGATGCAAATTTAATCTATCGGCAAGAGACAGAGAAATTCTCCTCGCCGGCGGATTACTGAATTTCACGAAGAATAAATGAATCAAAAAATCATAACAATCTTCGGTACAAGCAAGGCCAAAGAAGGCGATGAGATTTTCAATCTCGCTTATGAATTCGGCAGACTTTGCGCCGAGGCAGGTTACGCAATAGCCAACGGCGGATATAAAGGTACGATGATGGCCGCGGCGAAAGGCGCTAAAGAGGCTGGCGGAAAGACGATCGGCGTTACGTGTTCGGCTTTCGGCAAAAAAGGGCCAAATGAATTCATTATAGATAACATCATCACTGAAAATCTTGCACAAAGAGTGGCAAAACTTGTCGAAATAGGCGATGCTTACGTGGTTTTGCCGGGCGGAACAGGTACACTTCTGGAGCTGGCGGAAATTTGGGAATCGGCAAACAAAGGCTTTGTAAATCCCGCCAAACCTATTATACTAATAAACGATTTCTGGAAACCATTAGTGGAGCTAATGGCGAAAGACGACCCCGGGTGTAAGAATTGTATCATGCAGGTCGAAAACGCTGAAAAAGCGGTGCAAGTATTAAAGGAATATTGGAAATGAAAAGGACACAGATTTACACTGTAATTCTGATTTCTATTTTGTTAGGTGCTTTGTGTCTGGCGGAAGAATCACCATTTCATAAACGCGTTCCGGTTCGGGATGGTTTTGTGCTCGACGGCATCGATGGTCAAATCACACATCAGGACGGCAAATGGTTTTTTAGCGTTTATGAACAGATAACAGATGGCCGCGGTTTTATTACGAGTCCTGCTGA
>MHYA01000095.1:5102-23763 GCA_001825675.1 Planctomycetes bacterium GWF2_42_9
CAAGTATGTTGGAGAAATTGGCAAGTGTTGTAACGGAAAAAAATAATTCCTTTAAAATTTTCGGAAAGCTGACAACATACAAAGGCCAAAATTATGTTTACCTTTCATATTTTTTGCAGGTTGTAAATGTTCAGGTAAACGACCCGAATGCTCCGCCGCCAGCGCCAATTAGACGCGATACAAATGAAACGCAAATTATACCTGATGATGCGTTGGCATTATTGAAGCCGACGAGGGTGATTAATCTTACAGAACTTCGCAGACCTGCTGGTATCGAATCGGACGGAATACTTGCCGATAGGACAGGCTTTTTGCAGGTAGCAAATGACGGCTCCTGTTATTTCGGTTTTGACGCGATGGGCAGAAATGTCGATTTGCTTGAATTGCCGCTTCTGCAATGCCAGGTACTGGAAGAAATCGAAAAAGAACGGAAGGCATCGGCGTTTCCGATAAGATTTAAAATTTTCGCTATCGTAACTAAATACGAAGGCAAAAATTATTTGCTGCTTCAGCGTGCGGCAAGAATGTACACTCATGGAAATTTTGCAAGATAACCACAAATGAACACGAATGAACACAATCTAAAAACAATATTTATATCGCAGAGAGCTGAAAAGGATTTTTTCAGTAAGCTTGCGGATTTCCGCAGCAAGATCATAAACGCTCCGCTGCTGAAAGATGAAGATTGCGAAAAGGTGAGAAATATTATTCGCGATATTCAGCTAAGGCAGGATGAAGCGGTTGCGGAATATACGCAAAAATTCGATAACGCTTCATTAACATCAGATAAATTCAGAATCAGCCACAAAGAGTTAAAGGCCGCTCATAAAAATATCGATAGAGAATTGCTTTCTTCGATCAAGAAAAGCATTAAAAATGTTCGGCTGTATCAAAAGCAAATTTTCACGGGCAAAAATAAAAAATTCGCTAACACAGGTGTGAAATTTTCAGCAATTGAGAGAATTGGTATTTGCGTTCCCGGCGCTTCTGCACCGCTGCCTTCGACAGTTATTATGACGGCAGTTCCGGCGCAAGTTGCGGGCGTGAAGGAAATCGCGGTTGTTTCGCCGCCACGTTACAACGGCAGCATTCATCCGGTAATCCTTGCAACGTGTTACGAGTTGGGCATTGATGAAGTTTACCGTATCGGCGGAGTGCAGGCGGTTGCGGCTCTTGCTTATGGTACGCCTTCGATTCCAAGAGTTTATAAAATTGTCGGGCCGGGAAATAGTTGGGTACAGACTGCGAAAAAAGAAGTTTTCGGTCAGGTTGATATTGATTCTGTCGCGGGGCCGAGCGAAGTTCTTATTATCGCGGATAAAAATGCTAATGCGGCGTACATCGCTGCGGATATGTTGAGCCAGGCTGAACACGCGCCGGGCAGCGCGGTGCTTTTCACGGATTCGCAAAAACTTGCGGATGACGTACTTATAAATCTCGATTCGCAATGCGAGAAACTATCACGTGCGCAGGAAACGGCAAAGTGTCTTTTGAATTTCAGTCTCATCGCGTGTTTTAAAAATATGGACGAAGTAATCAGACAGGCGAATAGTTTCGCTTCTGAACATTTGCAAATCCAGTGCGGGAAAAGCAGCAGAAAAATTTCCGACAAAATCAAAAACGCAGGCGCGATATTTATTGGTGAATTCAGCCCTGTCGCGACGGGAGATTATTTTGCAGGGCCAAGTCATACTTTGCCGACGGGAGCGAGCGCGAGATTTTTTAGTCCACTTAGCAGTAATGATTTTATAAAAACCACAAGTTTGATTGAGTACAGCAAAAAAATGCTGGCGAAAAGTGCGGATGACATTGTTCGCATCGCAGAGGCGGAAGGTTTGGATGCGCACGCGAAAAGTGTGAAGATAAGGATGTAATTAAACTTCAGGAAACAACCCTGCCATAGCGATGGCAGGGCTAAACGTTATTTTCGTAAGTGCGATTTGATAATTTCAGTTGCTCTTGCGAGGGCATCATCTATTTTCGATGGGTCTTTTCCACCGGCTTGAGCTAATTGAGGTCTGCCTCCGCCAGCGCCCGCTACTATCGGCGCGATCTCTTTTACGATATCGCCCGCTTTTAAGTTTTTCGCGAGGTCATCTGTAACACCTGCAAGCAATGTAACTTTATCATCGCCTTCGGCCATACCGAAAACGATTACCGCTGTTCCGGCCTTTTGTTTTATCATATCGATGGCGGTACGAACCTGGTCGATTGGCGTTGTTTCAATTTTACCGACGACGACTGTAACGCTGCCAATGCATTCTGCGCTTTCGAGCAGTTGTCTTGCTTTATCAAGAAAATTCGTGCCGTTCTGCGCGGGTGCCGCTTTTAGTTGTTTTGCCAATTTTTTATTTTCATCGATCAATTTGGTCAAACGCACGGGCAATTCCTCCGGCTTTGCTTTGAGCATTTGGCAAAGCTGTTCGACTACCTCACTTCTTTGTGCGTAATAATCGAGCAGGCCGTTGCCGGTCAGAGCGGTGATTCTTCGCACGCCTGCGGAAATGCTTTCTTCTTTAATAATTTTCAGGCCGACAATTTTGCCGGTGTTGTCGATGTGCGTTCCGCCGCAGAATTCACGGCTGAAAGCCTGCGAAATATTTTGCGCATCCGGTGCACCTATCGCGATAACGCGAACAGTGTCACCATATTTTTCATTGAAGAGCGCCATCGCGCCGAGTTTTTTCGCTTCGTCGATCGGCATCACTACCGAAGTAACGGGAAGACTCTGCCTGATTTTTTCATTCACGAGTTTTTCGACTTCCTGAACTTCTTCGGGCTTGAGTGCTCGTGGAGTTGTGAAATCGAAACGCAAGTATTCCGGGGCAACCAAACTGCCCTGCTGCGCAACGGTATTGCCCATAACCTGCTGCAACGCCCATTGCAGAATATGTGTAGCTGTGTGATTTCTTCTGCTCTGCTGACGCGACTGGTCAACGGCCGCATCGACTTCATCGCCAACTTTCATTGTACCGCTCTTGAGTTTGCCTTTGTGTATAATTGAGCCGGCAAGTTTTTCGGTTGTCTCAACCTCGAAAAAGCCTTCGGGAGATTTGATTATTCCTTTATCGCCGACCTGTCCGCCTGATTCTGCGTAAAAACAGCTTTTCTCGAGCACAACGGCAGCTTCTGCGCCGACGGTTAATTCTCCGCTGCTGGCAAAACCGGATTGATTTACGAAACCAACGATTTTTGTTCGCAGGCTTTCTCTATCATATTTGGCGTTGTCGTCTGTTGTCGGAATCTGCTGATCTGTAACAACTTGTCCGAAACCGCTTGATTTTTGCGCAGCTCTTGCACGCTGTCGCTGTTCTTCCATCAACTTATCGAAGCCTTCGGTATCAACTTTTAGATTTTGCTCTCTGGCCATAAGTTGCGTTAAATCGAGCGGGAAGCCGAAAGTATCGTAAAGCTGAAAAGCGTCCTGGCCGCTGATAACGTTCGTTGCTTTAGCTTTTTCTGCGGCATCGGCGAAAATTTCAAGCCCGCGATCAAGTGTTCTTCCGAAACTTTCCTCTTCAGACCTGATGACAGTTTTGACAAGCTCGCCCTTTTGTTTGATTTCTTCAAACGCATGACCCATCAAATTTATAACGACATCGACGAGTCGGTAAATGAACGGCTCGTGCATATCGAGTGTTCTGCCGAAACGGGCGGCGCGTCTTAAAATTCTGCGAAGGACATATCCTCTGCCGTCATTGCTTGGCATACAGCCATCGGTTATCGCGAACACAAGCGTACGCAAGTGATCGGAGATGACGCGGAATGCGATGTCTCTTTTTTCCATTGTGCCTTGGTATTCCTGATTGCACAAAATGCCGATAGCATTGAGAATTTGCGTGAATAAATCCGTATCGTAATTTGAATTTTTGCCTTGCAGGATTCGTGTGATTCTTTCAAGACCCATTCCGGTATCGACGTGCTTTGCGGGAAGCGCGGACAATTTGCCGCTGCTGTCGCGATTGAATTGCATAAACACGAGATTCCAGATTTCAATCACATTCGGATTATCTTTATTTATGAAAGGGGCGCCTGATTTGTCGGGTGTGCCGTCATAATGAATTTCACTACACGGGCCGCAGGGGCCTGTTTCGCCCATTTCCCAGAAATTATCTTTTTTATTGCCTTTGTGAATTCGCTCATCAGGCAAAAATCTTAGCCAGAAATTTCTGGCCTCATCGTCAGGTGCAAGACCTTCACTTTCATCGCCCTGGAAATAAGTCGCGTGCAAACGAGTCGGGTCGATACCCCAACGCTGCGTAAGCAGTTCCCACGCCCATTCGATCGCTTCGGCTTTAAAATAATCGCCGAACGACCAGTTGCCGAGCATTTCGAAAAATGTGTGATGATACGTATCTGTGCCAACATCTTCGAGGTCGTTGTGTTTTCCGCCTGCGCGAATACATTTCTGGGTATTGGCGGCGCGATTGTATTCTCTGCTGCCAGTGCCGAGGAAAACATCCTTGAACTGATTCATACCAGCGTTTGCGAACAGCAGCGTGTCATCGCCGATCGGCACAACGGGCGAACTTGGAACAAAAGTATGTTTCTTTTCGATAAAGAAATCGATAAACGATTTTCGTATTTGCGCTGCTGTTAACATTTCAAACTCAAAATAAATTTATAACTGGATTCCCACTTTCGTGGAAATGACATTATTTATTTACGCCTACTGCCGTCAGAATCTTGTCGCTGATTTCTTTTGCAAGTTTTTTATCTTCAGCTAAAAGTTTCTTTGCGTTTTCTCTACCTTGGCCGAGTTTTGTTTCGCCGTAGAGCAGCCAGGCGCCGCTTTTTGCGATAACACCGCAGTTGGTTCCCAAATCGATCAAATCGCCTTCATAGCTTATGCCGCTATCAAACATAATATCGAATTCAGCTTCACGGAATGGCGGAGCTATTTTGTTTTTCACGACTCTTGCGCGAACTCTGCTGCCGGTCGCTTTATCGGCATCTTTTATTGTTGAGATTCTGCGGACATCAATACGAACTGAACAGTAAAATTTCAGAGCGTTGCCGCCGGTAGTTGTTTCTGGATTTCCGAACATCACACCGATCTTCATTCTTATCTGGTTGATAAAAATTAGAATTGTTTTTGTTTTGCTGATGACGCCTGTAAGTTTTCGCATAGCCTGACTCATCAGTCTTGCCTGCAAACCAACGTGCGATTGTCCCATCTCACCCTGCAATTCAGCGGCAGGTGTCAGAGCGGCAACGGAGTCGATAACGATCACGTCAACAGCGTTTGACTTCACGAGCATCTCTGCGATATCGAGAGCTTGTTCGCCTGTATCGGGCTGGCTAACGAGCAAACCGCTGACATCAACGCCGAGTCGTTTTGCCCAGGTTGTATCGAGCGCGTGTTCGGCATCGATAAATGCCGCGACGCCGCCGGCCTTTTGTGCCTGTGCGATGACGTGCAATGCGAGTGAAGTTTTGCCGCTAGATTCAGGGCCGAAAAATTCAACGATTCTGCCGCGAGGTATGCCGCAGCCGCCAAGTGCGATGTCGAGCGAAACGCAGCCCGTCGAAACACCTTCGATTTTGGCGTATTTGCTCTCATCCATCTGCATAATAGAGCCGTTGCCGTACTGTTTTTCTATTTGAGCGATCGCCCTTTCAAGAGCGCTGTTTTTTTCAGCCTGCTGCTTTTCGTGCTGTTTTTCGAGTTTTTCTTTGTCCTTGATCTCGTGTTTTTCTGTTTTTTCTTCTTTTTCTTCCGTCTTCTTCGGTTTAGCAATCTTTGCCATAAAATTCCTTCCTGTTTTTTCGTTTATCATTATTTCAATTTAATTTTATTCAACAGCGTATAAATCGGGCCGTCAGATGTCAACTGACTTTTATAAAAACATACAGAGTCAACTATTATCTTCGGCGCGTCAATTTTGCCGATACTTTCGATAATCTGCGGCAACGCCCTATCAGCTTTTTCCGGTATACGAGCTAGAGTAAGATGCGGACTAAATTCTCGCTGTTCTTTCTCGAATCCCAACTCTTCAAAAGCATCTTCCAAATCTGCGGCGAGTTTTTGAAGTTCATCGACCGGTTTTTCAATTCCGAGCCAAAGCACTTTGGGCGGTCTGCCAAAACTGCCGACCTTCGAAAACTCCAACTCGACCGCTTTATAATCCTGGCAAACTAATTCCAACGCCTCATACATTTCATCGATTCGCTGCTCGTCAACTTCGCCAAGAAATTTCAGAGTAAGATGAATCAACTGCGGCTTGACCCATTTGATGCCACTGGCATTTTTCAGCCGGCGTTTGATTTCGCTTTGAAGTTTTTCAATCCTTCCGCGAAGCTGGTCGTTAATATCTGCCGCAATAAAAGTTCGCATAACGATTACTTAGCCACGAAGACACCAAGACACAAAGTACTTTTGATTATATATTTTCTTAGTGCCTTCGTGCCTTTGTGGCTACTTTCTAGAATTCTGTCATACTCTTTAATTCGTTTAATCTTTTATCGATAGTCGATTTGCTTGCGGATGAAAGCGATGAAAGCGAAAAGCCTTCAATCACGATCGACGCGGTAACCGTTCCGTAAGCAACCGCTCTTTTTATGAACTGCCAGTCTGTTCTGCCTTCAGCGGCGAGATAGCCCATAAAAGCGCCGGCGAAAGAATCGCCCGCACCTGTTGGGTCTTTAAGATTTACCGCAGGGTAACCGCCGAGCATAAACCAGTTGCCATCCTTATCCAACACGATCGAACCGTTCGCGCCCTTCTTTATGACAACGAGTTTGGGTCCCATTTTGATAAGTTCCTGCGCAGCGGAAGGAAGATTATCCAATTTTGTGAGACGCTTGGCTTCGCCATCGTTTAAAATAATCGCGTCTATTCGCTTCAAAAGATTTTTCAATTCGTCTGTATGACTGTCAATCCAGCAATTCATCGTATCTGCTACTACAAACTTGTATCCCTGCAACTGATCGAGAAGCTGCATTTGCAAAGATGGATGAGTGTTGGCGAGGAAAACATATTCGCTTTTCCTGAATTGATCAGGCACAATCGGCGGTCTTTCGGCAAGAACATTCAACTGCATTCCTTCGGTAAGTGCCTGGCTCATATCGCCTTGATACGAACCTTTCCACCTGAAAGTTTTACTGCCGCTTCTTGTTTCAAGGCCAGCAAGGTCAACATCGCGGCCTGCGAAAACTTTCGACAATTCAAATGGGCAATCATCGCCGACAACGCCGACGAATCGAACAGGTGAAAAGAAACTTGCGGCCATTGAAAAATAAACGGCCGAGCCGCCGATGCAATTTTCACTTTTGCCGATCGGCGTTGTTACGGTATCAATTCCTATCGAACCTGTTACTAGCAAACTCATTTTGCCTCCATTGAAAGTTAGTTTGAAAATTTATTAATGGCGCGTTCCATCCTGCGAATTGTACACTCTATTCCCAACATATCAATAGATTCAAAGATAGGAAGTGAAATAGTTGTGCCGCAGATGGCGACGCGGAGCGGCTGGGCGACTTTGCCCAAACCAATTTGTTTTTCTTCAGCTATGCCGCGAAGCAGATTCTCTATCGATTCTTCTGTAATCGAACTCAACGAGGTAAGCCTTTCTTTTAAAAGTGCAAGCATCGCTAATCCTTCGCCATTCTTAAGAAGAACCTTTTCGACATCTTTCTGGTCATATTCGATTTTGTCGGCTTCAACAAACAAAAACCTGCTCTTATGGTCTACTTCGGCAAGCGTTCTTGCGCCGTGGCTCGCTTTTAGTACACGTTTGAGCAAAGAATCATCGGCTTTTAACGCAGGCGAATTAACAACCTTCAAATAATCCTTATACCTTGCAAGCAACTGCTCTTCCGAAAGCATCTTAATATGTTCGGTATTGAACGCTAACAATTTCTTGCGGTCGAAAAGGCAGTTTGTCTTATTAAACCGGGTCGGGTCAAAACTATCGATTATTTCCTGCAAAGTCAGGATTTCTTTATCTAATGGTGCGCTGTAACCTAATAACGCGATAAAGTTTACCAGCGTTTCGGGTAAAAAACCGCTCTTGACGAAATCTATAATATTAATTTCCGGCAGCTCGACTTTCAGGTATGCGGCCATCGCATCGATCGAAGGCGTATCGGGCATAGAATCGCCCGCGAGGAAATCGTTTAGCTCGGCAACGCTGATCTTTCCAATTTCGGCCAGTTTTTCTTTTTCAAGACCCTGCGCTTTCTTTATGGCAGCTTTCAAAACTTTGCCTTGTTCGCGTTTTGACATTTTGCCGCCGCCTTCGCTAATAATTACCGACAAGTGCGCGTAAACCGGCGTTTTGAAGCCGAAGGCTTTTTGCATCGCGACGTGGCCGGGGGTGTTCATCAGGTGTTCCTGCCCTCTGATGACGTGCGTTATACCCATCAGCTCATCATCAACCACGCAGGCAAGGTGATATGTTGGGAAGCCATCGCTTTTGAGAATGATAAAATCGCTGATTTCCTTGGCATTGAAATGAACCTGGCCTCGGACAATATCTTCGACGATTATTTCGTCTTCCGGCATACAAAAACGGACGACGACATCTTTGCCCTGTGATTTTGCGTTTTCTACGTCCGCAAGGGTCGGGAAAACTTTTGGTCTGGGATAAATAAAGTTTTTCTTACTATTGGCTGCCTCTTTTCGCATCGCTTCAAGTTCTTCGGCGGTATCGAAACAATAATAGGCCTTGCCCATATCTAAAAGTTTTTGAATGTATTCCTTATATATATGTAATCTTTGGGATTGAAAATAAGGACCAACGGCGCCTTCTTTTTCCGGCCCTTCGTCCCAGACAATGCCAAGCCATTTCAAATCATCCATCACCTGCTTGGGTGCTGTGGGACTATTTCGGCTTTGGTCGGTATCCTCTATTCGAAGGAGGTATTTGCCGCCGGTGTTTTTAGCCCAAATAAGGTCGAAAAGTGCCGTTCTGGCGCCGCCAATGTGGAGATAGCCGGTCGGAGAAGGTGCGAACCGCGTAATTGCCATTAATTGCCTTTCGTAAAATTATGTACAATAAGGTAAGATATACAGAAGTAGGGAAAAGGCAATCTAAAATTGAAGATTGTGGAATGAAGATTCAAAATTGGAATGGAAAATTAACACCATTCTATATGCCCTATACCCTATACTCCGTCGCCTATACCCTACCCCCTGTACCCTATACCCTATCGCTTACTTATTTTTTCTTTTTTACACATTTCAACTTTTTTATGTTGACATGGCTTTGCGGTTTTGTTATTTTATGGTTGTATTGGATAGAGCCAATTGTTTGGGCCATTATATATTATATTTTTAAATGCCATTATATTTTTTAGTTTTTCATATCTTTAAGCCCTCATTTGGCACTTTTTTAGAAGTACATTTAAAGTCAGTTGTCGTTTTTTTCGATGTATCTTAGATTAGCACCTGTGTTTGAGTCCGATCTTCATGTTTTTTGTGAAAATTGGATATTTGGAATTCGAATTTGTTTAGTATTTCGGATTTAGTGCTTAGTATTTTAAAAAAAAGTGCTGCCATTCGGTTTGAATTTTTTTATTGGCGAGAGATTTGCCGAAAATCGACCTAAAACCGAACAGTTTCAGTAAGATAGCTCTAATAGTATTTCAGAATGTAGCCGAAGACAGCACTTGAGTAGGTCTCTCGGCCAAAAATATAGTGAAAGGACACTTTTATGGAAAGGCGAAAAATGAAAAAGAAAGGCTTTACGCTGGTTGAATTGCTGGTTGTTATCGCTATCATCGCGATGTTGCTTGCTATTCTTATGCCGGCTCTGGGCAAAGTTAGACAGTTAGCCCAGCGTATTATGTGCAGCACCAACCTGGCAGGTTTGGGCAAAGCTATGCTGGTTTACAGCAACGACGACAAATATGAATCATTCCCAGTCGCAGGCGCTTCAGGCTCGTATTGGAACAGAGGCACATCGGGCACAGCAGGTTATAACTGCTTCCAGTGGAATTACCCACAAAACCCTGAAAACACAACAACTCATTCTGCGGGACCGCATTATTCGACAATAAGCGCAGATCTCTATCTGCTTGTTAAAATTGCGGATACAACACCTGATCAGTTTATTTGCCCGGGTTCAGATTCCAAAAAATTTGAACTTTCAAATTACCCAATGACTGGAAACTCAGTATATAACAATTTAAGCTTCACAGATGTTTGGGATTTCGGCGAAAAGAAAAACATTAAATCAGGTCTTTCTATGGGTAAGGGTCATAACACCTACTCTTATCAGTTGCCGAAGCCAGCTTATTCTGGCGGTACGTCTTACCCGATTTCAACGACATCTAATCCTGCAAGACCAGTTATGGCCGATAGAAACCCATACTGGACAAACGGTAATACTGCTTACCTGTATAACTGGGATAGCTCTGGCAATAAACCATATCAGGACACATCCCTGCAGGCAGGTAACAACACTTACCATCAAAAAGAAGGTCAAAACGTTCTTTATGCAGACCTTCACGCCAAATTTGAAAAACAGGCGAATGTCGGTATTCAGAGCGATAACATCTATACCTATTGGGGAACCAATACTATCGTAGATTCCACAAAGGAACATTTAAGACAATGTGGAAAAGGCGCTGGGACAACACAGAACGCCCCAGTACCTTTTGATCCCATAAACACTCTGCAAACAACCAATACCACGGCTATCGTACCAACTTCAGAAGAAGACAGCTACCTCGTATCAGACATTGACAATTACTAAAATCGTAAGATTTTAGGATCAAAATAAGACTGTAATCAGGCTGCAGTCGCACCGGCCTTTCGCTTCAAGTGAAAGGCCGGTTTGTTTTACAGAATCAAATATAAAAAATAAAATAGCAAAAATGTGGAACGGCCTTCGGCCGAGCTATTTTGTAAAAAAAGAAGGCCTTAATGTTTTGCATTAAGGCCATTCATGTTTATATTTAATTTTTATTTTTTTATATTCGTTATTTCACTTCCAAGATCGAATTATACTCGCCATAAGGATTAGCTTCGACATTGCCGTTGTATGGATCCTGCTGCCATTGGCCATCAACAACCATACGATAACGATATTTGCCGGGAGCGAGTTCGAGTGCTAATTCCCATTTGCCATCTTTTGAGGCTTTCAAAGCCGTCTGCTGCGGCTGCCAATTATTAAAATCGCCGGCAATCTGAACCGACTTTGCCCGCGGATACAGCGTAACAAATTTAATCGATTTATCGAACTGACGAACGCCGTAATAATCGTTAAGTTTGCTGTCGATATCTTTTACAGGTATCTGTGCTGTCGGGGTCGGCTGTTCAATGCGTTTTACTGGCGAAGAAGCCATCGTCTGCTGTTTGGACTGATTCTCTTTGAGACTTGCCAAAAGCTCATGTGCTGACGAACTGATCGTATCAAGATTATTATCAAGTTTCCCAACGATCTCTTTTCGCTCTTTCATCTTAACCGCATCGGCTTGTGAGCGGACAGGTTCAGCCTTGGCGACAGGTTTTTGCACTGCCGTTGTAACCGCAGTTTCTTTTTGCATAGTCTGTGTATCGGTCGCGATCAATTCCTGCGCGAGGCACTGGAAATCTTTGTGGCCGCGGCTTGCAGGGTCGTATTCGCAAATCGGCTGGCCGAGACTTGCCGCCTCTTTGAGCCTTGTGTTGAAATTGACAACAGTCTTGAACATTTTGCCGGAAAAATTCTTGCGAAGTTCCGACAAAATTTCGCGTCCCATCTTTGTTCTGATATCGTACATACTCGCCAGGATCATTACGTTGATATGCTGCGAGCACTGTTTGCAGAGAATGCTTAAGGTATCGAGCTGCTTGCTCAAGCCGTGCAGTGAGAAATAGCCTGTTTCAACCGGCACGATCACATCCGTTGCCGCGCGGAGAGCGTTGAACGTAAGCAGACCAACGGCAGGCGGGCAATCGAGAACGGTATAGTCGAAATCCTTCGCGGCGGTATTGAGCACATCACGGAGACAATCTTCACGGTCGCTGGTTGCGTTTAACTGCTGTTCCAGTGCTGCCAGGTCGATACTTGCCGGTGCGAGATGGAAATTATCGCCGATCTCCCAGAGAATTTCGGAAAGTTTGACCGGCTCTTCTTTTCGGATGCCGACCAGACAATCGTAGATGCTTTGTTCGATTTGTTCTTCCGGCACAGCCAACCCAACCGCGCAATGACCTTGCGGGTCCATATCGACCAGTAAGGTTTTTTTGCCTTCGGCCGCCAGAGCACTCGCCAGGTTAATAGATACAGTTGTCTTGCCGCATCCGCCTTTTTGATTGATTACCGCTATGGTTCTCATTGAATAATCCTTTATTCACGATAATTGACGCTGATTTCGCAGATTTAAAATTTATAACACTGCTAATCAGTCTAAAATCCGTTTTTCAATATTAATTTGCCACCCCCTCCGTTTTTTCCTTTACTAGGTAGGAAAAAACCTAAAGATTCGGGGGCTTGCGCTTCGCTTAAGCAGCTATTATGCCTTTATATACTCTAAATATTAAATTTTCAATATTAAAAATATGAAATTGGCATAGTCCCATATCTGTTTTTTCGGTCATAACAGCGTTATAACTTTAGCCTTTATCGGACAAATATTAATTTCTTAATATTAATATCGCATCCCGCCCTGCGGGATTCAATCACTTTTCACTTTTAACTTTTTGTTTTTCACTTATGGCGTTAATGCCTAATAGCAAAGGTTTCTAGCACTGAAAACGCTGTTTTAAATTTTTATTCTTAAATTGTTAATAGAACATTGAATGATAATTTTACGTATTCCCTTCTTTAGGTATCTTCTTGATTTCAATAGCACTTATGTTATATTACAATCGATATATTTAAAAAAGGATGTTGTATGAAAAAATCTTCAAATGGATTTACTTCCATTCTCATTCCCGGCTTAACTGTATTTATTTCAAGTGCTTGTATTATGATAATTGAGCTGGTCGCAAGCAGGCTTATAGCTCGCCATTTAGGTTCGTCATTATACACCTGGACCGCAGTTATCGGCATTGTGCTCGCTGGCATTACAATTGGAAATTATTTTGGTGGCCGAATTGCAGATAAATACATGGCGAGGAAGGCACTATCCACCATTTTCATACTTTCTTCTATTTCTTGCGTAATTATCATTGTTTTGAATAATATTGTAGGCGAATGGATATGGTTATGGACGCTAAGCTGGCCTGTAAGAGTTTTTAGTCACGTCGGTTTGGTATTTTTTGGGCCTTCACTATTGCTAGGCACAATTAGTCCCGTTGTCGCTAAAATGGCGATTGATAGAGGCTTCTCGACCGGCAGAACTGTAGGAGACATTTACGCCTGTGGTGCCGCTGGAAGCATTATGGGGACTTTTTTGGCTGGTTTCTTTCTTATCCCAGCTATGGGTACAATCGCTATCATTTGGACTGTTGGCGGCGTTTTGTTGCTTATGGGGATTGTTTATTGGGTGCGTCTTTGGCCCGCATACGTATGGCTCATAGCCTTTTTCTGCGCTTTGTTTTTAGGAACATCATCATCATCAGAAGGTGCACAAAAAATTGGTGAATCAATTCTATTGAGGGAGAAAAAAGATAACTCTATTCTTTATGAAGATGAAACACCATATTGTTACGTCGCAGTCAGACAAATATCCCAAAATCCCGATAAAAGAGAATTTATTCAAGATAAATTACGGCATAGTGAGATCATAATAAATGACGTGAATAATTTACAGTATTTTTATACCAAAGTATTTGATGGTATCACCAAAATTTTACACCCAAAAGGTGAAAGCCTAAGCGCTATGATAATTGGGGGAGGCGGTTATGCATTCCCGCAATATCTTGAAAAAAATTGGCCAGGCAGTAAGATAGATGTAATAGAAATAGATCCTGGAGTAACAAAAGCAGCACGCACTTCATTTGGCCTTTCCCAAAAAACATCTATTAATACCCATTCACTTGACGCTCGAAACTATGTTGACGATTTACTTAGAAAAACAAACGACAATGCGAATCTATATGATTGCATTTATGAAGATGCAATAAATGATTACTCTGTCCCATTTCAACTAGTTACAAACGAATTCAATAAAAAAATCTACAACATCCTTAAAGACGATGGAATCTATTTAGTTAATTTAATTGAAATCTATGAAAAAGGCGAATTTCTTGGCGCTATGATCAATACTCTAGAAAAAACTTTTCCATATATCTACGTGCTATCTGAAGGTGACTCGCCAAAGAATATGAGAAATACCTTTATAATAATAGCTTCAAAGATTCAACTGAATACAGAAACTTTAAAAAAATGGTACGAAACTAGAGGCATTGAAGTTTGGTTTTTGAGTGATTATGACATCCAAAAATTAATCAACCAGAGAAAACAAATTGTTCTGACTGATAATTATGCACCAGTTGAAAATTTACTTGCACCTGTCGTGCTTGATGGCAGCAAAGGATTATTAACTAAAAGGTTTAGAGAAGAAGCAGAACAATTCGCAAAAGAAGGAAAGTATACTGAAGCAATTGGTAAGTATAAAAAAATGCTCGATATCTCTTCTACCTCTACAATTGAAGCATATAATGAAATCGCAATTCTATTCGCCCAACAAGGTAATTTCGATGAAGCAGTAGATTATTTAAAACAAGCATTAACTTATAATGAGACATCTGATTTCAAAGATAACATGGGCAACATTTACTTTAGTTTAGCAGTTGCTCAACAAAAATTAGGTGTAAATAACGAAGCTACTAATAATTTTAAGAATTCAATTACTGAATACAAAAAACAATTAATTAAAACACCAAATTCACTAAAAATTCTTAGTCAAACTGGTGATGCTTTAGCGTCAATTGGTAATTTCAATGAAGCAATTCCTTATTTTGAAAAAGTTGTAAATTTAAATCCATCTATTGTTGAAAACCATTTTAAATTGGCCCAGGCTTTCGAATTTGCTAATCAATTCGATGAAGCAATTCAATCAGCTCAAAATTCTCATAATTATTTCTATAAGCAAGGGCAATTTCGGATTGCTGAATTATTTACAAAATATATAGATACTGTTAATTCGAAAAAATCTAAAAACAATTGATATCATTCAGAGTTTGGAATCTTTGTAAAAATCACTTTTGTAGGAGGTTGATTAAAATCTATAGGTAAGCGATAGTTCTTGTATTCTGATGTACAAACTATGTAATTGGGATCGGATGCCCAGCTAGTTACCCAACCACCAAGTTCTGTTTTTCCAATAAGATATTCTTTTACAGAACCTTCTAGAATACTTTTGCCAAGTTGAACTTTAAAATAATTAATAACAATTTCAACTGCTAATTCATTTAATTTATAACTATATTCGGTTGTCCATTCCCCTGCTTTAAAAATCCCTTTTCCTCCATTGTACAGCTCTATATTCTTTGTTTCACCAGGAGAAATAGTTACTTTCCCTAAAGGCAAGACAACTGAATTAATATCTCCTGTTTGGGTAAATCTAATCCGCCAGCCTTGAGCATCACCTATCCAAAGCCCTGCAAGTTCTTTAGGAAAAATTCCATTACCATCTACGATTACTTTAGTTTTTTTTTCACTTCTTAGATTTTCACTTCTTGTTTTTTCATCAACTAATTTCTTCTGACACCCAAAAATACCTGCCATTATGCTAAAGCATAAAAGAAGTAAAACTAATTTTTTCATAATTTTCCTTTATATTTTATTATTTCATTATTTAAATTAAATACTTTTCTTTTGCAAGCATAAAAAAACCCCGACAAAGTCGGGGTTTTTAATAATTTTAGTACTAATCAAAATTATTTGCGGCGGCGAAGGAATAAACCACCAATTCCTAGCAATGCCATTGTTACTGGTTCTGGAACAACTGTAACTGCTAAGCTATCCAATTCATTGTATGATGTTCCATCGTAAAGATAAAGATTGGCAGTTCCAACTACAGGAGATGAGAAATCAACAGTATGCTGTATTCCAGCTACTGGTAAACCGCTAGGCGATCCGCCAGTACCAAATAAAAATCCATTGCCCCAGCCATCTGCTGCAGCGTAAGGACTATTAGACTTCATATCTCCTGCGTTTGCAAGATTAATCGGATTAGTCAATGATCCAATACCAGACACAGTATCAGTTCCTTGAATCACATAAGCATTCCAAGCCAATGTATCTCCAGAATAAAGCTGGAGAGTAAGTACTTCACCAGGATTAATGTTAACAGCTGCAGGTGCTGGTGAACCATTGACATAGAATGATATAGCAGCATTCGTTAACGAGGCCAATCCTAAAACCATAACTAAAACTAACATTTTCTTCATTGTTCGGTCTCCTAAAAAAAAGAGTGTTAAAAAAATTTTTACTAACTAACTTTGCCACTAAGACACTAAGGCACAAAGATATTTTATTTTATTAAATCTCTGTGGACTCTGTGTTCTCTGTGGCTATACGTAAACGATACGCGTTTTAAAGCCGAATTTGCACCACGAAGAAAAGAAGAAAAAGAAGCAATTAAAAAAATAATTGTTTGTATTCTTCTACCAAACATAAAACACAGAGGACAAAAGATATATTAATAAATAAAACATCTTCGTGAGCTTCGTGCCTTCGTGGTGAACGTAATAGATGAAATTTTAGAAAGAGCTACTACTAACAATAAACAAAGAATCTAACTGTTAATAATTTACGTGAGTTTCTTCTGTCCCTGTTAGCAATAACTTCTCTCTGATCCCCAATAACTTGACAAGCGACTATAAGATTTTATTCTTATGGCCAACTTGATTATGGAATTATAGCATAAGGCTGAATTCAATGCAAGCAAAAAATAAAAATATTTTTACCACGAAGGACACGAAGACCACGAAGTAAAAAATATTGATATTTGAACTAAAACCATAGATATTATAATACCTTCAAATAATACAGAATGAAAGGAAAATAATGGACTTTGATGAGTTGTCAAACAAAGTAATTGGATGTGCTATTGAGGTACATAAGACGTTAGGGCCGGGATTACTCGAATCTGCTTATGAAAAATGTCTGTCTTATGAACTTGCGAATGCCAATATCGGGCACAAATTCCAAAAAGAGTTGCCAATAAAGTATAAAAATATTAAACTCGACTGTGGCTATCGAATGGACATAGTAGTTGAAGATAAAATTATAATAGAACTTAAAAGTGTCGAAAAAATTATGCCTATACACGAGGCACAACTTTTGACTTATATGAAGCTTTCCGGCATTAATATCGGACTTATTATGAATTTTAACGCCTGCAAATTAAAGGATGGCATTAAAAGATTTGTTTTATAAGAACATGAGTGTTTGTATAGTTTTTAATAAATAATTTTACTATAAAATCTTCGTGCCCTTCGTGTTCTTCGTGGTGATAAAAAAAAGGAGCGTCCGATAAATCGGGACGCCCCTTTGATTTCATAGTCTATTGACTACTGACTAATGGCTATTGCCTATTAGTTTATTTCCTTCTGAACAGTAAACCGCCGAGAGCGAGAATTACCATTGTCGCTGGTTCTGGAACGATGATAGATACGCTATCTAATTCTTCATATGATGTTCCATCATACAGAGAAATAAGTGTTCCTGTTGCACCTGCTGTAAAGTTTACAGTATGCTGTACTCCAACTACTGGTAAGCCACTTGGCGATCCGCCCGTACCGAATAAAAAGCCATGGCCCCAACCATCAGCAGCAACATATGGACTATTAGATTTCATGTCACCAGCAGAAGCTAAATCAGTTGGAACTGATAAAAGGCCAGCGGCATTTCCATCTAGACCGTTAATAACGTACGCATTCCAAGCAAGTGCATTATCAGAATAAACCTGAAGGGTAATAGTCTCACCCGGCATCATAGTAATTGAATCTACTGGTGCGCCATTTTGATAGAGGAATAATCCTGCATTTGCTAACGAAGCTAAACCAAGAACTAAAACTACTAACAACTTCTTCATTATAAAACCTCCTTAAAAATAGTAATTGTTACTAAAAACATTTTAAAAACCTTAAATTAATTTTATTATTAATAACCTTTTGAAGCACAATCTGCTGCTGGCAAATTAGCTTTATTCCAGCCTGCGACTAGTGTATTCAAATCTTGTGATGAAACTCTGAAATTGCTCTTTGTTTCAGAAGTTTGTGTAAAGTCAGCACAAATCAACGGTGTTGCATAAGTTCCAGCTGTCTGATTCTTTATTGTGTCATAGTTTTTATTCCATGCAGCAACCAGTACATTCAAATCATTAGATGCACACCAGAAATTGCTCTTTGTTTCTGATTTACCGTCAGCATCACCATTACATTGACGCGGGTTAACAGATGCACACCAGCACTCTGGTTTGCCAACAGCTACCCATTCATTATACTTTGCACTGCCTGGATTCGGGAAGCAATCTGTAACAAATGTAACTTCATTTGTGTCTGTTACCTGTGTACCGTCTTCAAGAACGATACCGCCACGATACGTAGCCTCTGTTGACAAAGTGGCCTTTGTTGCTGTACCCTGTGTGTAGGTCAATGTACAAAGTGTGCCGCTTGTCAATGGGGCATTTGTTGAGCCTGAATAGAGTGAACCGAACTCAACTACGATGCTGTTGCTTGGCAAAGCCTGATCGGTTGTACCAACTGAACCTTCATCAGCTAATGGGCTGCCGTAATTGCTAACGGTGCCAGCAGTAGTGATTTCGATTCTTGCTG
>MHYA01000096.1:0-8773 GCA_001825675.1 Planctomycetes bacterium GWF2_42_9
CGACAAACCTGTCGTACCCATTACAAGTGCGCAATTATTTTTCAGGCAATAATTAAGGGTATTCTCGAAGGCAACCGGAAGCGAAAAATCTATAACGACATCTGCTTTGGATGGAAATTCAGAAGTTATTTTTACATTTGTTTGTTCTAAAGTAGTTCCGATAGCGGGGCAGCCTGCCGCCTCAACCGCGCCGATGATTTCAAACTGTCCTGATTCAAGTGCGATAGAAGCTATTCTTTTGCCCATTCTTCCCGCCGCGCCAACGATTATTATTTCAAAACTCATTTTTTTCCTTTCCAAAACAACGTATATTTTATAAAATTACCAATTATTATGATGTTCATTGGTCTCGAATCGCCGTAAGTATAAGGTAAAAAAGGACTTTTGACAAGTCGTTATTGTCGCCTTAAAACTAATTTTGGCCTTGCAAAACTAAAATAAGTCTTTATACTTACTGGACTAATAAGAAATAAAGTTGACTAATTTAATCGGAGCTAAAGAGTTATGTCAAGAGTATGCAGTATATTAGGAAAAAGAACTAGAACTGGAAATTCAATAGCCAGACGTGGTAAAGCTAAATACCTCGGCGGCGTTGGTGTAAAGACAACCGGCATTACAGGCCGTAAATTTAAGGCAAATGTCCATAAAGTCAAAGCAATAGTTGATGGCAAAGTTACAAGAATAAGAGTTTCTGCAAAGGCCATCAAAATGGGTCTGGTTCAGAAACCATTGAAAAGAGATTATAAAAAAGCTTAAACAGCATTTTTTATTTTAAAAGTTTAGAAAGGCAGGACTTCACAATCCTGCCTTTTTTATTTACTTTAAAGGTTGACAAATAGGGGAGTAAGTAGATATTATAAATAGAGGTTGATTTTCGTAATTCCGATGTTTTGGAGAGAAGGTTATGCGGCTTATTGTAAAACGTCAGGACAGAATAGTTAATGAATTGCGTTTTTCCAAGGGGCCAATCTATATAGGCCGACAAATTGGCAGCCAGGTTTTCCTTCCCGACAGAGCAGTTTCTCGCCAGCACACCGTTATTTACACGACCACAGAAGGAAAATGGGTCGCAGAAGACCTCGATTCAGCAAATAAAACATATCTCAACAACGATGTGATCCACAAAGCTGAGATCAAAGATGGCGATGTGCTCAAGATCAGCGATTTCCTGGTTGAGATACGTATTGATGAAAGCGAACAATCGGGAGTTTCTGTTGCAAGTCTCGAAGATACTCTCCACGCCACTTTGCACGAAGCCCAGATAGTCATCCGTCATATGGATAGTGCCGATGCTCCGTTGATAAAAATGCAGGCCAAACGCGGCAAAGATTTCGCGTATGCGGCTTCAACGATTTGCAAATGTAAAAATATTCAGGAATTACCGGCTGTGCTGCTTGAGCTTCTTTTCCATCAGTTCAAACCATTTCACGCATGGGTGGGTTTGAGTAAAAATCCGCAGGGGGCTTTCGAGTTTTCAAAAGGTAAAGAAGTCGGCGGAAGCGCAATAAAATTGGAAGAGATTGTTTTTTCTTCACGCGTGAATGAAGTCGCAAAATCACACCAATATATTCTCGTTCCGCGTTTGCCTATTCGCGCAGAAGCTGATAATAAAGTCAATTCCGCGATAATTGCGCCTATTATGAGCGATGATAATTGTTATGGTGTTTTCTATGCCGATAATTCACTTGACCACGAAAGATACGGGATCAATGATCTGGATTATATGATCCTGGTCTCATTAATGGCCGGTGCTTTTGTCAGGAATGTTTAAGTACGACAGGGATTAAAAAGTATAATATCGAAAGGCCTGTTATCATCCACATCGCCGGTTTAATTTGATTTACTTTGCCTGTGATTATTTTAAGCAGTGCAAAGCAAATAAAACCAAATGCAAGTCCTGTGCTGATGCTGTAACTTAACGCGATCATTATAATTATTATAAATGCTGGAAAAGCAGTTTCTACGTGCGTAAAATCAATCCTTTTGATTTCTCGCAGCATAAAAAAACCAACCATAATCAAAGCCGGCGCCGTCGCGTAAGCGGGAACCATTCCGACCACCGGCACAAATAACGCCGCGATTAAAAACATTATGCCTGTTACGACAGAAGTAAGGCCCGTTCTGCCGCCTTCTTCGATACCCGCAGCCGATTCTATGTAAGCTGTTGTCGTCGAAGTACCCATTAGTGCGCCAAACATTGTTGCGCCCGCGTCGACCGCAAGAAGTCTGTCGAGTTCTTTAATTTTTCCGTTTTCATCCGGCATTTTCGCTTCATTGCAGCAGGCCACAAGAGTCCCGATACTGTCGAACATATCCATAAACATCAGCGAAAAAATACTGCCGAACATACTCCATTTAATCGCGCCTATAATATCAAGATTAAACGCAATAGCGGAAATGTTTAGACTGCCGGAAAAAACTTTGTGCGGAATTTGTATTCTCTGCTGTTCAGGAATAAATTTGCTCAAAATAATAGCAAGCAGAGTTGAAAAAACAATTCCGATTAGCAGGGATCCTTTGAATTTTCGAATCTCAAGATAAATCATCGCGATAAGTCCTGCCAGCCCGACCAATACAACAGCATTCAAATTTCCAGCCTGTACAAGCGTAGCAGGGTGGTCGATCACAATTCCCAGATTCTGCAAACCAATAAATGTTATGAAAAGTCCGATACCTACAGAAATTGCGGAGATGAGCGAGACCGGAATAGCTTCGACAAGTTTTTTTCGCAAGCCGATTAATGTCAAAATCAGAAAAAACAAACCAGAAAGAAAAACAACACCCAATGCCGTCTGCCAACTGATTTTTTGTGTGATTACGAGAGTGTAGGCGAAAAAAGCATTAAGCCCCATCCCCGGAGCCATCGCGATAGGGGCATTGGTGAAAAGGCCTGTAATAATTGTTGCAACTGCCGTAACGATGCACGTAACAGCCACGAGCGATGATTTATCCATACCGGCTTGCGATAAAATGGCTGGGTTTACAAAAATTATGTAAGCCATCGTTAGAAAAGTTGTTACGCCGGCCACACTTTCAATTTTTACAGAAGTCCTTCTGTGTGAAAGCTTAAAAAAGTTATTCAGCATTCCTAAATCCTTTGGCAAATCCTATGCGTTAGGCTTTGTGATGATGCTTAATAACCTTTCCCTGAACCATATAGAAAATGTCTTCCGCGATATTAGATGCGTGGTCGCAAATCCGCTCAAGATGCCTTGCTATCAGCAGCAGCGGAACCGCACGAGTTACCGAACCGCTGTCTTTGGACATATAATCGTTAATAAGCTCATCGCATATCCTGTCTTTCAGCATATCAGCTTCATCGTCAGCTTGCACGACTTTTTCTGCCAGCGAAACATCTTTATTTATGAAGGATTCGATTGCGTCACGAACCATATTTTGTGCGACTTCGCCCAATTTCGGAATATCTACTATCGGCTTGAGCAATGGCTTATCCGCGACAATCAGAACTCTTTGTGCGACATCCACCGCCAAATCCGCAATGCGTTCGAGTTCCGCATTTAATTTCAGACCAGTTGTAATAAACCGCAAATCGCCCGCCATCGGCTGATAAAGCGCAAGCAAATCGATGCATTTTTCATCGATGAAAAGTTCAAGTTCATCGATGGCCTGATCACTGTCTATTACCTTCTGCGCTCTTGCTTTGTCGTTGGCTTTCAATGCTTCGATAGATTCGGTAATTGCTTTGCGGGCAAGATCGCTTATTTGCACAATATTTTTCCGCAAATCATTTAATTCTTCGTCAAAATGTCTTTCCATTATTTACTCCTAGCCGTATCGGCCTGTTATATAATCTTCTGTTCTTTTATCTTTTGGTTTCGTAAAAATATCTTCTGTTTTTCCAAACTCAACAAGTTCGCCAAGCAGCATAAAGCCCGTTTCATCGCTAACACGCGCCGCCTGCTGCATATTATGCGTAACTATTATTATAGTGTAATTATGTTTAAGTTCACGCATTAATTCTTCGATTCGCGCCGTCGACTGCGGGTCGAGCGCCGAGCAAGGCTCATCCATCAGCAGGATCTCCGGCTTGACTGCTACCAATCTTGCGATGCACAATCTCTGCCTTTGTTCCAATGAAAGAGAGAATGCGGATTTTTTTAGTTTATCTTTCAAATCATCCCACAAATCGACCTGTTCCAGACTTTGCCGCACAATTTCATCAAGCATACTTTTTTGAACGGAATCGTGAATTTTTAAACCGAACGCGATATTTTCATAAATTGAAAGCGGAAATGGGTTAGGTCTTTGAAAAACCATACCTACTTTTTTTCTCAGCATAACCAGATCACTATCAGGCTCTAAAATGTTTTCATCATCGATCAGGATTTTCCCCGTTACTGTCACGCCGTCGATTAGGTCGTTCATTCTGTTAAATGTACGCAGCAGAGTAGATTTGCCGCATCCGCTGGGCCCGATCATCGCGGTTATCTTTTTTTCAGTAAAGACAGCGTTAACATTTATCAATGCCTGAAAATTACCGTACCATAAATTTAAATTGTCAACTTGTATATTCATAATTATGCAGTAAAAAAACTTTCTATCGTCCTTGGCAAAACTGTTTGCCGCCAAATATCAAATACTAATTATTACCCGAATTTACCGCTAATATAATCATTCGTTCGCTGGTCTGATGGAGTTGTAAATATTTTATCTGTCGTATCGATTTCAACCAGATCGCCATTTAAAAAGAATGCCGTCCTGTCGCCCACGCGGGCCGCCTGTTTAACATTATTCGTAACAAGCACGATCGTATAATCTTTTTTCAGTTTAAGCATTGCCTCTTCGACTTTCGCTGTCGAAATCGGGTCAAGCCCTGAACAAGGCTCATCGAATAAAATCACCTCCGGCTCAACCGCCAGCGTCCTTGCGATACATAATCTCTGCTGCTGACCGCCGGATAATTTAAATGCTGATGTGCTTAACCTGTCTTTAACTTCTTCCCAAAGGTACGCTTTTTGAAGTGCCTGCTCTACAATTTGAGCCAGCTTCTGTTTATTTTTTATGCCGTGCATTCTTGCGCCATATGCGATATTATCAAAAATAGACAAAGGCAGCGGCAGAGGCAAAGCGAAAACCATTCCCACTTGTTTCCGCAGAAGTTCGATATCCATTTTCGTAATGTCTTTTCTGTCCATTTTCACAATACCGCTAATTTTGAAATTCGAATCAAGCTCATTAAGCCTGTTCAGCATTCGCAAAAATGTGGTTTTACCGCTGTTGGAAGGGCCAATGATGCTCAAGATTTCATTGGCATAAATTTTCAAATTCAGATTCTTGACCGCTTGCGTCGAATCGAACCAAATATCTAAATTTGTAATTTCGATTTTTATATTAGCATTGGTGTGAGGGATTACCATTTCTTCTGTTTCCTGAATTTGTAGCGGATGATAATAGCAATAAGATTCATAAATAACACTAGGAATAAAAGAACTAAAGCCGTGCCGTATCTTATATTCTCATCGACATTAGGAACCTGCGTTGAAATTACATATAAATGATAGGGCAGCGCCATTGCCTGATCGAAAACACCCTTCGGAAGCAGTGGCAAATAAAATGCCGCCACCGTAAAAAGGATCGGCGCTGTTTCGCCTGCCGCTCTGCCGATACCCAATATTGTACCCGTTATAATTCCCGGAATCGCGTTTGGTAGAACAATATGGCGGATCGTCTGCCATTTGCTTGCGCCCAAAGATAAACTTGCCTCGCGGAATGAGTAGGGTACGCTTTCAAGTGCTTCACGCGAAGTTGTAATAATCACCGGCAAAATCATTATGCCAAGCGTCAGCGAACCTGCCAGAATAGATGTGCCGAATTTGAAAAATATTACGAATATCGCAAGTCCGAACAATCCGTAGACAACCGAAGGCACACCAGCAAGATTAACGATCGCCAGCTTTATCATTCTCGTAACGAAATTGTCTTTCGCGTATTCGCTAAGGTATATCGCAGCCAGAAGCCCAACCGGCAGGGCAAATATTATTGCCCCTGTAACAAGATAAACCGTGCCGACGATTGCAGGGAATATTCCGCCCTCCCGCATTCCTTTCCGCGGAATGTCGGTAAGAAACTGCCAGCTTATCGCGCCGATACCTTTTTGAATTATTATGACAACGATCAAACCTACCGGCACAACGATCAGCAGCGTTGCGAGCAGTAATAAAAAGAATGCTATTTTTTGTGATTTTTTGGAGTTCATTATCATTTTCGTTTATGAAGAAAAATATCAGCCGTTACGTTAATTCCAAAACTTATGATAAACAAAACGATACCTATCGCGAACAAAGCGAAATAGTGTTCGCTTCCAACCACCGCTTCGCCCATTTCAGCTGCGATCGTTGCCGTCAGCGTTCGTACAGGCTGCAAAATACTGTGCGGGAGTACCGCCGCGTTGCCCGTTATCATCATTACCGCCATCGTTTCGCCGATAACTCGTCCGATGCCGAGCATCACAGCCGCTAAAATTCCAGATGAAGCCGCAGGCAGCATAACTCGCCAGATTGCCTGCCACTGTGTCGCTCCCAATGCCAAAGCGCCTTCTTTGTATGATTTTGGAACAGAGTAAAGCGCATCCTCAGCGATTGAAACTATTGTCGGCATTGCCATAAACGCCAGCATTATAGAACCGGACAAAGCCGTCAAACCTGTCGGCAAGTGGAAAATGTTTTTCACCCAAGGCACTAAAGTAACCATTCCGATGAAACCCAGAACTACGCTTGGAATAGCCGCCAGAAGTTCGATACCGGCTTTTAAAATTTCCTTTAATTTTGCCGGTGCGACCTCTGCAATATAAACCGCACATCCAACGCCGATAGGTATAGAAATTACCGCAGCGCCAAACGTAACAAGCAGTGAGCCAAGGATAAGCGGCAAAATGCCCAGTTGCGGCGGATCAGAAATGGGATACCATTTGCTTCCGAACAGGAATTTTCCCAGCGAGACGCTTTTTAAAACTGAAACGCCTTCTTTGAGCAGAAATATGAAAATCAACAGCACAAAAAAGATGGATGCCAGCCCGCACAGCAGTATCAGTTTTTCTATGAAGAATTCTTTTATTTTTCGCAGTGTCATTTTTTATTTTGTGATCGGGTTAACAGGTACAAAATCAGTTTTTACAACAATTTCCTGCCCTTGTTTTGAGAGGTCAAAATCTACAAATTTTTTAACAAGCCCCTTTGGTTCGCCGTTAGTATACAGATACATTGGCCGCGAAATCGGATATTTTCCGCTTATTACATTTTCGATAGTTGGCGCTTCATAAGGTGAATTCGCATCTTTTGCGATGCTTATAGCTTTTTGATTTTTTGAAACGTATCCCATTCCGTAATAACCTATCGCGTTTGCGTTGCCTTTGATTTCATCTGCTATTGCCTGCGAAGATGAAAGCATCAACGCCGAAGGTGCGAATTCTTCAGTACCGGATGGATTGTTTTTTCTCAAGACGTGCTCTTTGAAATAAACGTGCGTGCCCGAATTTACTTCTCGTGAAAGCAGCACGATTTGGCCGTCATGTCCGCCTAATTGTTTCCAGTTAGTTATTTTGCCTGTAAAAATATCAGCAAGCTGTTCCAATGTTAATTTACTGACAGGATTTTTGGGGCTGACAACCACCGCCAAACCGTCAAGAGCCACTTTAATTTCAAATGGCTTTATTCCCTTTTTTTCAGCCAGTTCGATTTCTTTTTTCTTAATATCTCTTGAGCTCATTGCGATATCACATGTTCCGCTGATTAAGGCGGATAAGCCTGTGCCCGAACCGCCGCCGGTTACAGAGATGAAATCTTTTGGATTTGTCTCCATAAATGTTTCCGACCACGATTGCGCAAGGTTAACCATTGTATCAGAGCCTTTAATCTGCAGCATATTCGGGGCCGCTGACGCCATTTGAGTCGCTAATAAGGCGACCAAAAGAGTACATAATTTCTTCATGACTAATTCCTTTCAGTTTTATAATACAACCAAGTATATTTGAAATTTATTAGGATTGTGTTAATATGCCATTAGAAATAAGTTAAATTTTTAATAAGATATTGGCAGATGGATCGTAAAAGTGCTGCCTTTTCCAACCTCGCTTTGGACAGTAACAAAACCTTTGTGCAGGTTGATAACATGTTTTACAATCGCAAGTCCAAGCCCTGTGCCGCCCATCTTTCTGCTCCTGCTTTTATCGACAACATAAAAGCGTTCAAAAATTCGCGGCAAATGTTTATCTTCAATGCCGAAACCGCTATCCTGAACCGAAATAAATATTTCCTTTTCAGATTCCTGCGCGGATACATTCACCGCTTTGTTCGGCTCGCTGTATTTTATCGCGTTGTCGATTAAGTTAAAAACAGCCTGTTCCAGCAGCAGGGTATTTGCGTTAATTTTTAAATTATCAAGGCAGTTGAGATTTATCGTTATTTGTTTTTGCTCTGCTTTGATCTTTGATAATTCAATCGCATTGACAAGTATTGATTTTAAATAAGCCGTTTTAAAAACTATATTTCTTTTGGAACCGCCTTCTTCAAGCCTTGATAAACTCAACAGGTCGTCAATGATCGCATCCAGTCTTTGCGTATTCTTCGCTATTACGCTAAGGAATTGCCTTGTTTGAGCCATATCCGCCAAATCGCCTTCAAGCAGCGTTTCGACAAACCCCTTAATTGAGGTAATGGGCGTTTTAAGTTCGTGCGAAACATTCGCGACAAAATCCTTACGCACCATTTCAAGTTTGCGAAATCTTGTCGCGTCATTAAAGATAATGATAACAATA
>MHYA01000096.1:8779-32587 GCA_001825675.1 Planctomycetes bacterium GWF2_42_9
GCAGCGATACCAATTTTTAGATAAATATTTCCAAGTGATTTATCAATTTCACTAACAGAAATTGCCGTTCGTATAACCGCCGCAGTTTTGCCGTTGTCCTTAATAGGCAAGGCAACATACATCATGTTTTTATTGTCCGTTTGGCTGAATCGTGATGATTTGCCAAAACCGTTTGTAATCGCGTCAATAAATTCCTGCCTGTTTGCATGATTTTCCATTTTCGCCGGATTCTGATCTGAATCACCCAGACATACTCCGCAAGAATCTATTACTGTTATTCGTGCGTTGCTTAATGCCCCAAATTTTTTGCAGAGCTTATCGATTTCAGCTTTATTAGAATCGAGGACGATGGGTGTTATCAAAGGCGAATATAATTTTGTGTAAGTTGTGAGTTTTTCCGCGGTTTGGTCAATGTAGAATTGTCTGAAAAAAATTGAAAAGTACCACGTCGTCGCGCCAAGAGCTGCGACAATGATTAAAAGGTAAGAAATATATAGTTTCCAGATAAAACGTCTTTTGGCCATAATTTTGCTTGTCTAATCCTTAAATTTATAGCCGATTCCTCTGACAGTTTCTATATATTTTCCCGCCGCACCGAGTTTTTTCCGCAGCGATACAATTTGCACATCGATCGCTCTATCGGTTACAAGATAATCCTGCCCGCGGATCGCATCGACAATCTGGTATCTGGTAAAAACCACCCCCGGCCGTCTCGCCAGCGTATAAAGCAAGCTGAATTCCGTAAAAGTAAGTTCGACCACTTTATTTTTGACTAAAACTTCGTGCCTTGCCGGGTCTATTGAAATGTCATTAATTTTTACAGGCGCATTTTCAAGATTTCGCGTTATATGTCTTTGCAAAATCCTGCGAACCCTCGCCGTTAGCACTTTCGGACTGAAAGGCTTGGTAATATAATCATCCGCACCTAACTCCAGACCCGTTATAATATCCGATTCTTCGCCTTTTGCCGTAAGCATTATTATTGGAATATTTTCCGTTTTTGAATCACTTTTCAGTTTCTTGCAAACCTCTAACCCATCAATCCCCGGCAGCATAAGGTCTAGAATGACCAAATCCGGCAGCTTTGATTTTGCCGCTGTTATAGCTTCTTCGCCTGAACTTGCCGTTTCCGATTTATAGCCGTCTTTTTCAAGATTAAACCGCACTAATTCGAGCACATCTTCTTCGTCATCAACTATCAATATTTTTTCTTTCGGCATAATCTTTCCTTTAAGAATTAATCGATTATAATCTAATAATTCTTTGTTAGCATAATTTTAGCATTATATTAGAATTGTGTTAAGGCTGTAAATATAAAAAAACATTCAGGAGATTATAATATGAGCAAAAAGGTACTTGTCCCAATCGCGGATGGCTCCGAAGAGCTTGAAGCTGTCGCAATAATAGACTGCCTTCGCAGAGCGGGTGCGGATTTAAAAATCGCATCGGTCCAGAATCAGCAGATTATGACATCTCGAAAAATAAAGATCACCGCCGATTGTTTGATTAAAGATTGGGTGCACGAAATATTCGACTTGATCGTCTTGCCCGGCGGAATGCCTGGCGCCGAACATCTCCGCGATTGCAAAGAATTGGCAGATATGCTGAAAAAGCAAAAAGAATCCAACCGATTTTACGCCGCGATTTGCGCTTCACCTGCCGTCGTTTTTAAATATCACGGCCTGCTTGATGGCAAAAAAGCGACCTGTTATCCGGCCATGACGGGTGTATTGAATAATAAAGAAGCGATCGCACAGCGTGTCGTCGTTGACGGTAATTGTATTACATCGCAAGGCCCCGGAACCGCTTTGGAATTTTCGCTGAAATTAGTAGAACTGCTTTTTGGTCTGGAAAAGAGCAGAGAACTAGCAAAAGCTATGCTGGTTTAAATAGATCATCAGAGCCGCGAGTGCTTCGGATTTAATTATTTCTATCACATTTCGCAAACTTATTGTTGTTTTTTTGCGTATAATAGCTCGAAACTCGTAAAAGAATGGGCTTATTTTGCATTGACAATGGCAAAAAACAATGTAAAATGCTTTGCTTTCAACTATATGATTTAAACAAACCATATATCAATTTACCTGAATCGAGAAAATTTATATGTATTACAATTATCTTCGTAATGTAGCTATCATTGCACACGTTGACCACGGCAAAACAACGTTGGTGGATAAACTGCTCTATCAGTCAGGAATGTTCCGTACTGAAGACCTTGATAAACTCGTCGGCGGCGTTGAAGACCTTATTATGGATTCAAACCCCATCGAGCGCGAACGGGGCATTACAATATTAAGCAAGAACTGTGCTGTCAATTACACCGACTCAAAGGGTGATGAATATAAAATCAATATTATCGATACCCCCGGCCACGCGGATTTCGGCGGCGAAGTAGAACGCGTCCTAAAAATGGCTGACGGCGTACTGCTTTTGGTCGATGCTTTTGAAGGCCCAATGCCGCAGACTCGATTCGTTTTGAGCAAGGCTCTCGAAAATAAGCTCAAACCTATCGTGGTTATCAATAAGGTTGACCGCGAAAACAGTCGGCCGCACGAAGTAGTCAATGAAGTTTTCGATTTGCTCGTGCAGTTGGGTGCTGATGATGATGCCCTCGATTTTCCAGTTATTTACGCTTCAGGCAGAAACGGCTGGGCATCCGACGATCCTGCCAACAAAACGAACAACTTAAAAATTGTGTTTGAGACGATAATTAATAAGGTTCCCGCGCCGAAGGTTGACCCGGAAGGACACCTTCAGATGCTCGTAACAAGTCTTGAATATTCCGATTATGTCGGCAAAATAGCAGTCGGCAGAGTCTTCTCCGGCAAGATTATTGCAGGTCAGAACGTTACCGTTATCGATACTGAAAACGTGCACACGCAGCAAAAGGTTATGCAGTTGCATTTATTTAATGGCCTGGGCAGAAAACAGGTCGATACCGTTTTAGCAGGCGATATTTGCGCGGTAACAGGCCTTGATCCGGTTGATATTGCAAATACTATCGCTTGTCCGTTCAGTCCTGAAAAAATTCAGGTTATTGCCGTTGACGAGCCTACGATGTCTATGACATTCAGAGTCAACGATGGTCCTTTTGCAGGCAAAGATGGCAAATATGTAACAAGCCGGCAGATTGGCGAAAGACTTGAAAAAGAACTTCAACACAATGTCGCTTTGCGCGTCGCACCCGGCAGAACACCGGAAGAATTTATCGTCTCCGGCAGAGGCCTTATGCACCTTGGTATTCTGCTTGAGAATATGCGACGTGAAGGTTATGAAGTATGCGTTGGCAAGCCGGAAGTTATTTTAAAAATCGTCGACGGCATACATCACGAGCCTATCGAATTGCTTGCTATTGATTGTCCGATGGATTGTCAAAGTTCTGTAATGGCATTGCTTGGCGAACGCCGAAGCGAAGTTATCAAAATGGACGCAAAAAGCGGAGCAAGCAGTTTCATACACATGGAATTTAAGATTCCTTCAAGAGGTCTTTTCGGTCTGCACGCAAGAATGCTGAACGCCACGCAGGGCAAAGCTATTATGCACCATTCTTTCCAGGATTACGAACCAATGCGCGGCTCCATTCCGCAGCGTAAGAACGGCGTTATGATCGCGACCAATGCAGGCACAGTTACAGCTTATTCACTCGATGCACTGTACGACAGAGGAATTTTCTTTGTCGAGCCGGGCGATACTATCTACGATGGTCAGGTCGTCGGCGAACATTGCAAAGATCAAGACATTCCTGTCAATCCCGTCAAGGCAAAGCAGATGAGCAATATGCGTGCTTCAGGCAAAGACGATGCCGCTAGAGTAAGACCGGCTAGAATTATGAGCCTTGAGTTGGCTATGGAATACATCCAGGAAGACGAACTTGTCGAGATTTGCCCCAATTCTATCAGGATTCGAAAGAGATTCCTTAGAGAAGAGGACAGACGAAGAGCCGGAAGAAAAGCATAATCTTAAAAATTATAAGGCAGACACATACGTCTGCCTTTTTTATTGCCTCTTTATTTCAATTTTCATTATCTCACTTCTTGAACCCAGCCGCATTCTTGGCCCCCAAGTTCCGCATCCGCTGCTTACATTAAGGATGCCGCCCGGATATTCATATCGCCCGTAGATATTCGGGAAAAAATATTTCACTACAAAATAAAATGGAAAAATCTGCCCTTTATGCGTATGCCCTGAAATCGTAAGATTTGCACCGGTCTGCGAAAGCAAATCGATATCCAATGGCCTGTGATACATTAAAATATTATATTTGGACTTATCAACATAACGCTCGGCTATATTTTTTATCTCGATATCGCTCAACCCGTCATCGATGCCGATAATTCTAAAATCATTTGTATCGGCATAATCATTGCGAAGAACAGTTACATTCAATTTTTCCAATTCCTGCTGTGCTTTTTCAAGACCTGCGTATCTTTCGTGATTACCCGTTGTGAAATATATCGGCACTTTCAACCTTTTCAATTCCTGCAAAGCGGTTACTGTATTGTGATTCATATTATCAACAAGGTCGCCTGTGATTAGAACTATATCAGGCTCCTGCGTTTGAATTTCATTGATGATTCTCTTGAAAAACCATTTGCTGATAGAGCCGATATGTATGTCCGAAATATGAACGATTCTGCAATTTATATTTCCGGGTATTTCTATTTTTTTAACGTGCAGAAACTGCGTATTCAAAAATGAATAAATGGTAAGCAAACCGACAAATCCGATAATTGAATAACCGGCCGTAACCGGATTGATTTTTATGAATAATCTTACAAATTCGTAAACGATTAATGTGGAAAATAAAAGCCAGAGAATTCCATACCAATTGGTAACGATCATAAACAGTGATTTGCTGATGAAATTATCAGAATAACCCCTGATAATGGTAGCAGTGATTAGCGATATCGAGCAGAGAAAAGCGATCACCCAAAAAACGATTCCTCGTTTAATTGGAAGCAAAGTGGAAAGTCTGACCAGAACATAAAAATTCAATACAAAGGATAATGTCAGGATCGTGCTGAAAAAAATATACCTCATTTTTGCCGATTAACTCCGAAAATATAGGACTAAGATTATAACCTCATAATTTTTAAAATCGACAAAAAATTGCAGTCTCTATTTTTGTGCCCCTCTTGTCATTCTGAGCGTAAGCGAAGAATCTCGTCATTCCGACAATCCAAAACATAGTTTTTTCTTTGTAATGAGTTTTTATATGGAGTTATGCCGGGATTTAATTATAATTTTCGCAATGGATTCAAAAACACATAACGAACATAAGGAACGTGAACACTTTTTTAACGCCGCCAAACTGGTTGCTGTTATCACGCTGATTTCACGTATATTCGGTTTTGTCCGCGATTTGGGCATTACCTCTCTTGGCGCTACACGCTATAACGATGCGTTTGGCCTTGCATTTAAAATCCCGAATCTTTTCAGACGGTTATTTGGCGAAGGCGCTCTTGCCTCGGCGTTCGTGCCTGTTTTTACGGAAGTGCACGAAAAAGAAGGTTCAGAAAAGGCGCGTCTGCTTCTTGCGAATGCCTTTGCGTTGCTCGCGGTTTTTCTCGCTGTGCTTCTGGTCATTGGCGAACTTGGGTTTTTGATTTATTCGTTTGTCCCCGGCCCCAAAGACAGGCAGTTCCTGATGCTCGTTGCAATGATTATGTACCCGTATATGTTTACGGTTTGCCTGCTTGCGCTTTGTTCGGCTGCTCTTAATGCAAGAGGGCATTTTGTATTTCCGGCTTTCGCTCCGGTTCTGTTTAATATTTTTGGTATCATTGCCGCTTGGTGGCTTGCTCCGCTTCTTGATGTTCTGCAAAGCCAACTTGTACTTGTGGCTTTCAGCGTTGTTATTGCAGGTATCGTTCAACTCGCGGCCGTGTTGTGGCTTTTGATACGAAGCCGTATGTTTTATTGGCCTCGGGTCAAACCTGTTGAACCAGGAATAAAAAATATTCTTACGCTTCTTGGCCCTGTGCTTCTTGGACTTGGTTTCCTGCAATTTTCTGAATTTTTCCAGGATGTTGTTGCATGGAATCTCACAACTACTGAACATTCATCTACCCTTAATATTTTAGGTTGGGCATTGCCTCGTCCTCTCACCGAAGGCGTAATTGTAAGAGTTGGCGCTGCCCGCGCGTTTTATCAATTCCCTATGGGTGTGCTTGCTATTTCGCTTGGCGTTGCGGTGTTTCCGCTTTTGAGCCGTTATGCTTCTAGGGGCGATATTCCAAATCTTCGTGATGCGATTAATCGTGCGATTCGTTTGTCATTGGTGGAAGGCTTAGCTACCGGTGTTGGCCTGTTTGTGCTTGCAGAGCCGATTATGATGATTTATGCCCGCAGAAAATTTACTATGGAAGACTCGATGCAGGCGGCGTTCGTTTTGAAAATGTACGTGATTGGAATGTGGGCTTATTGCAGCTACCAGATTCTCGCAAGGGCATTTTACGCGTGTAAAGATACGAAAACGCCTTTGAAAGTTTCATGTGCGCTTGCGGTTGTTAATCTTTTCCTTCTGCTTGCTCTTATCTGGATTCCTTCGATCGGCCCCGGCGCTTTCGGCCTTTCGACTTCGATAACATTTATGATAAATGCTTTTATTTTGATGTATCTTTTGCGAAAAAGACTCGGAATGCTGGGCGGCAGAAAAATCCTCGCCTGCCTTGTCAGGTCTGTGATTGCTTGTGTTGTAATGGCCGCTGCGATTTATTTCTTGAAATGGAAATTGAGCCAGGCCGGCTATCTTATTATTTTAGGATCGTGCATTCCTGTCGGCACTATTGTGTTCCTTGGTGCGCTTTGGATAATGAAATCGCCTGAACTTTTCGAATTCATCGGCAGCATTAAACAACGCAAACAAAACGCTTAAAGTGTCATTGCGGGCAACGCAAGGCTCCGCCTGCGGAGCGAAGCAATCTCAATCGTTCGAATTAGAACTGTATTAATTAGACATTTGCCGTATATTTACTTCATTCCTGATTTTTTCAATATCCAATTTATTTATATACTCCGCCAGATTTTTGCATAAAGGGCTGAATTTGAAACCGCCGTTGATCATTTCATCTATGGCAGCTTCTTTCGTCCAATCCTGAACAACGATTCGAAAAATCGCGCACATAAATCCAGTGCGGTCTGCTCCGCGCATACAATGCACAAAAACGGGAGTATTATTTTTATCCGTAACTGTCTTGAGAAATTTAACAATATCTTCCTCTTTTGGGTTTTTAGCCTTCATCGGGATCATTGCATAATTGAAATCGTATTGCTTGAGCAGCTTTTCATCTGTATCGGTCGTTCTCAAATTTATTATCGTTTTGATTCCCATTTCTTTCAATTTTGCAACGCCTTGCGCAGTCGGCTGTTTGCCGCGATACAAATCATCGGAGACTTTATAGAAATTGCCAAGACCTTTTGCTTTAATTTTTTCGGCTTTGACAGAAGTGGAGTTTTTTTCGGCCTGACTGGAATAACAAAAATTTGATGAAGTAAAGATTGCTGCTATCAGCGCAATGCTGATTATTCGTTTGCTTGTGTTAAACACGCTTTTCCTTTCAAGAGTTTATTTTCAGTACGTGTTTATATTTGTTTTGTTCGATCCAGCTAATCTGTCGGCTCGGTTTTTGTGTTTACGAAATAAATCAAATTCTCAAATTCGGTTTCGAGGTTTAGATTGTGTATAACCACTTTATCGTCGCTTTTAAGCCTAATCGGCGCAAAATTCAAAATACCTTTTATGCCTGCTGATTTTAATTTATCGTAGCATTCCTGGGCGGCAAATTCGGGAACGGCCAAAATAGCCAGTTCAATCTCATTTGTTTTTACAAAGCCCGGCAATTCATCCATTGGAAGTATTAATGCCTCGGCTTTTCGGTTGAATTTTGCTGGGTCTGTATCGAAGCCGGCGACGATCTTTATTTCACTTTTTACAAAGCCCTGATAATTGATCAATGCCCGGCCTAAATTCCCAACTCCAACAATAATGAATTTCTGTAACTTGTCTTTGCCTAAGACTTTGTTGAGCTGCGTAAGGAGTTCATCGATTTGATAGCCGCCGCGGCGGTTGCCGGAGATCTCGAAGATGGAGAAATCCTTGCGGACCTGCGAAGCTGTTACGCCAGTGGCATCTGCGAGGTTGTCGGAAAAGACTTTGAGGAAATTCAGGGATTTTAAACGCAGGGCGGCGTTTTTGTAGCGTGATAACCTAAGTATTCTGCTTCTATTGCTCATATTAGTTACTAGTAGATAGAGGATAGTCGTTAGTTAATTGAACGCGAATCATTTAAAATGTATTCTACAATCATTTATTGTATTTTGTCAATTTAATTATGTGATTTTATTCACAAATTGGCAATATTGTGCAATCGAAAAGCGACTTAAACTTGTAAAATAACGCGCAAGGGATTTGTAAATTCGCGCAAGCAGGTCAAAAAACAGGGGTAAAATCGGGAGTTTTTCAGGGTTTTTCGAGACTTTTTCATAGAAAACCGGAAAAATTCCTGTTTTTTCCGGTTTTTTCGTGATTTTTCAAAGAGGGCGCCTGCGCTTATTTTTAAAAAGCGATGGTTTGGGAAAAATAATGAGGGCTCATTTTTTCAGGGAAAATTTCAAATTGTCAAACTTGTACCTATTTTAAAAAAAAATGCGCAGAAATTAAAAAACGTGCGAGAATTTTGAAAAGTGGGTTTTTGGGCTTGCGCTGAATAGGTAGCCACTAAGGCACTAAGACACTAAGAAATTTTTATTAAACCACGAATAAACACGAAACGACACGAATTAATAGAGTGAAAAACTAAAAGTGAAAAGCGAAAAGTTGTGGAATCGCTTCGCGATAATTTTTTTCTACAAACTTTGCTCCCCAGAAAAATTTAGTTGAGGTTTGATAGTATAAGGGGTAAAGTTAGTCTTTAAATTAACGTGTGCCACAGAGAACACCGAGTTCACAGAGATATTTTATTGTGGATCACGGATTGACGCGGATTTAATTGTTTTTTAGACGCTGATTACGCGGATGAACTGATTGTTTTGTTAACCACGAAGAAAAGCGAATATACACGAAGTATTTTAACTTGCTTTAAGGCAGGTTCAAGAAACTGAACCTTTGGAAAAATAAAAACAAAACACTCTTTCGAGTAAACTCGAGCCGTGTTTAGTGTTTTTATTTTCCATCGCTGCGCGATTTTTCCTTAAACAGATGAAAATGCAGATTGATGATATGTGTAAAAACAAAAGTTTTCAACATGAAGTAGAAATGGAAATTGAAAGTGGGAATGATATGGAAGTAGAGAATAATTTAGATGAATTGTTTAAAAACGCACTAAATACATTCAATGAAGACATAACTTGCCTAACGGGAGTCTGGGATGGATTGGCATATGCATTGCAAGAGGCACAAAAAACTTCAATGAAAAGTTTAAATGAATTTGTTAAAGCTAATGCATCAATTGACGAAGAAAAAGAAAAAACTTTAAAGTTGGGATTTGAAAGTGCGGACAAAATTTTAAAATTCAACAGACTACATGAAAGATTTAAAAAGTATTTTTTTGCTTCGAGAATTTTGCCACAAAACAGCATAATCAATTTGATTATAAGTTTTGACGTTTTAATTGGGAGTTTGGCCAAAAACGTTTACTATTGCAGGCCTGAAATTTTAGATGGGTCAGATAAATCATTAAAATTTTCTGAGTTAGTTAAGTTTGGTGATTTGAATAAAGCACGAGAGTATGTGATTGAGAAAGAAATAGATTTAATTTTAAGGGGTGGTCATGATGAACAAATTGAATGGTTTGAAAAATATATGAATAATAATTTTAATTTTAGGAAGTTTGTGAGCTGGAGCAACTTTATAGAAATCTGCGAAAGAAGAAATTTATTTGTTCATTCTAATGGTAATATTTCAGATCAATATATTCGCGTGTGTAAAGAAAATGATGTTGCTTTGCCACAAACTTTTAAAAAAGGGGACATACTAACAGTAGATCGAAAGTATTTTTTAAATTCTTGTGATACAATCTTGGAATTAGGAAACAAGTTAGGGTTTATTTTATGGAAAAAATTTCTTCCACTAGGCGGGCATGAATATTTTTTTAATTGTTTAGCAGTCGAACTAATTAAATGCGGCAATTACAATTTAGCTATGAACTACTTAGATTTCATGATGGGTTTAAAACCTGAACCATCTGGACAAAATTTATTGATGATGAAAATTAATAAAGCACAATGCTTGAAATGGCAGAAAAAAGAAGAAGAAGCCAAACAGATTTTTGAATCAATTGATTGGTCACCTCTCTCAACTGAATATAAATTAGTTCATTGTGTACTTCTAGATGATTATTTGAATGCTATAAAACTAATGCAAATAGTTGGCAAGAATAGTGATCTGGTAAATGAATATGCTTACAGAGAATGGCCAATTTTCAAAGAATTTCGTAAACAAGATATGTTTATTAAAACTTTTAATGAAATCTACCAAAAACCGTATACTGAAGTTGAAATTGATGACTATGAATTGAAATTTAAAATTTGAGATTTGAGATTTCAGAAGACGAGATCCTTCTCCCTCTGAATTTTGTTTTTTTAAGCAACAAAATTCCTGAAGATTCGGGAGTTTGCGTTTCACTCCAACGTTTCATTCAGGATGACAATTGGGCGGATTGGGCGAAAGTGTGAGGAAGGGTTTGAAAAGTGTGAAAGGTGAGAAAGGGGACGGAAGGACGAATTTGAAATTTGAGATTTGAAATATCAGAAGACGTGGATTCCCGATCAGGTCGGGAATGACAATGGGGCGGATTGGGCGAAAGTGTGAGAAGGTTCGAAAAGTGTGAAAGGTGAGAAAGGGGACGAACGGACGAATTTGAAATTTGAGATTTAAAATTTGAAATTTAATGAGATCCTTAATTTCATTCAGGTTGTCAAACCCCTCGGCAGGCCGAGGGGCTAAATACGGTGGAATAAACGACGAATCGGATTTAAAATTTGAGATTTAAGATTTAAGAGTTTATTTTGGAATTTTTTCTATTTAAAATGATTTCTCCATTACGCTGCGCTTCAGTCGAAATGACAGCGGTACGTTTGGGTGGCAGAGAGACGAGGTTGTAACCGCCTGCTCGGGAATGACAAAGGGTGGACAGACGGATTGGGCGAAAGTGTGAGAAGGTTTGAAAAGTGTGAAAGGTGTGAAAGGGGACGGACGAATTTGAAATTTGAGATTTCAGATTTGAAATTTAACGAGATCCTTAATTTCATTCAGGATGACAAACCCCTCGGCAGGCCGAGGGGCTAAATACGGTGGGATAAACGGCGAATCGGACAAATAGGGCGGACCGCCTGCGCGGGAATGACAAAGGGTGGACAGACGGATTGGGCGAAAATGTGAGAAGGGTTTGAAAAGTGAGAAAGGTGTGAAAGGGGACGGATGGAAGGATTTGAAATTTAACGAGATCCTTCTCTTTGTTCAGGATGACAAAGATTTGATTAAAAAAAAAGTTGATATTCTTATATTAAAAAGGATAATTGGCCGAATATATATAGGTTATACCCTCTAGGGTAGTAGATTTCCGCGATTGAACAGGTAAGAGATTATTTTTAAAGCACTTACCCGCGGATTATCGGGAAAATTCAATTGCGATCAGTATATAATATATTTAAGGATTAATACATTGCGAAGAGTTATAGTACATGAAGGTGCGGAACAGCTCACCTACGAAATACGTGAGATTGTCGCGGTTGCGAAGGAATTGCTCAAATTGGGCGTAGATATTACCTGGGAAAATATCGGTGATCCCATCCAAAAGGGTGAACATCTGCCGGGCTGGATAAAGGATATTGTAACTAAGCTGGTCAGCGAAGATACTACCTACGGCTACGTTGAGACGGCGGGTATTGTGGAGACGCGGGAGTTTCTCGCTAATCAGGTTAATCAGCGCGGCGGATGCCAGATTACCAGTAACGATATAGTTATGTTCAACGGTTTGGGCGATGCGGTCGCCAAGATCTTTGGATTTCTCAAACGCGAGGCTCGTGTTATTGGGCCTTCGCCTGCGTATTCGACGCATTCATCCGCTGAAGCGGCTCATTCTGGTTATGAACACCTGACCTATTCGCTGGATCCGAATAATAAATGGATGCCGGATTTACAGGATTTGGAAAATAAGGTTCACTATAACGATTCGATCGCGGGTATTCTTTTGATCAACCCGGACAATCCGACGGGTGCGGTTTATCCGCCTGAAGTTCTGGAAAAGATCGTTGATATTGCACGCCGGTATAAGTTGTTTGTCGTTTGCGATGAGATTTATATTCGGCTGGTTTATAACGGTTCGCAGACGCTGCACCTTAGTCAGGTAATCGATAGTGTGCCGGGTATTGCGCTGCGCGGTATTTCTAAAGAGTATCCGTGGCCGGGGGCACGCTGCGGTTGGATTGAGATTTTTAATCAGGATAAATTCCCTGTTTTCCGCAGATATATCAAGAGCTTGATCAACGCGAAGATGCTTGAGGTTTGTTCGACGAGTCTGCCGCAGTTTTCGATTCCGCTTGTTATGGGCGACGGTCGTTATGATGCTCATATTCAGCAGCGGTGCGATATGTATGGCCGAAGGGCACAGGAAGCGGTCGATATATTTGCGGGTGTTAAGGGCATTAAAGTTGTTAAGCCGCAGGGCGCTTTTTATATGACGATCCTGTTCGATGGTGATGTTCTGAAAGAGACTCAAACGCTAAAGATTGATAATCCAGCGGTGCGGAAATTCGTTGAGGATAAGGTTGGCGGCGTTGAGGTTGATAAGCGGTTTGTGTATTATCTGCTGGGCGCTAGCGGAATTTGCGTTGTTCCGTTGACGGGTTTCTGCTGCAAACTCAAAGGCTTCCGCGTAACGCTGCTTGAAAGCGACGATGCGAAACGCGTCTGGACTTGGCAGACTATCGCAAAGTGCATTAAGGATTATTTGAATTCTTAAGAATAATATTGAACCCTGCCAAATGTTGGCAGGGCTAAACAAGATTATCTTGCGGCGGACGTTAAGATTTGGATTTCGCGGGCGATAATGTCGGCGATTATTCTTTGCTGCGGAGACATCGGCTGTTCGATAAGTGCCTGGAAAGGCATAATTTTTATAGCAGGTTTTGGTGCTTGAATTTTTTCAGTAACTGGAGCGGGTGCAGCGCCGGGCGATTTGCGTTTCATAGATGCGATCTTTCGCTGCTGTGAAAGAATCTGCTGGCCGAGATCGAACGTCGGCATACCTTCGGTATAATTCTCGCTTTTACCTTCGCTGATCTTGCCAACAATATCGCTAATGAATTCTTTTTTTTCGTCGTTCTGCATAACCAATATTATAACAAATTATTATTCCGGCCCAAGAATAAATTGTGTGAAATTTTCGAGCGGATACTGCTCTAAAAGGCCGTGAATATCATTTAATGTAACTTTATTGATAAGGCTGATTTCTTCTTCAATCGGGCGATATTTGCCGAGATAAACCCAATTGATGCCGACTTCGAGGAGTCTGCCCATCGGGATTTCGTTCTTGATCGTTATGGCGGACAGGACTTTGTTTTTCGCTTTTTGCAATTCGTCGGCGGAGATTTTGCTGTCTTTTACCGATTTGAAGATATTTTCGACGATTTGCATAGCTTTGTCGCCGTTTTCGGAACTTGTGCGGATGTAACTATAGAAAGCACCCACGCCATCCATTGCTTCGCAGTGCATAGATGCGGATTCGGCGATTGCGGTATCGATCAATTCCCAGAAAAATCTTGAGCCGTTATCGTCGCCGATGATCTTTGAAAGAAGACTGGCTGCAAAAGAGCGTTCGTCCTGATATGAAACTGTCGGGCTAGCCAGGCAAATGTGTTTGCAATTCAGCTTTTTTTTGGAGTGCGATTCTTTTTTTGCAGTGCCGGCGAAATACTCGATGGCTCTATCGGCTTGTGCGGGTTTCCACATTCCGCAGCCTTTTTCGATGAGGTCGCAGGCTTTGTCGAAATCGAAATCGCCAGCAACGACGGCGGTGATATTATTCGGCACGTATCTGCTTTCAAAATATTCACGCATTTGCGAGCTGGTGAGGGCTTTGATAGTTTCGATTGAGCCGAGGACGCTTTTGCCGCAGGGGTGCGAGCCAAAGTGAAGTTGACGGCAATTTTCCTGCACATCGCATTGCGGCATATCCTTGTACATCGCGATCTCTTCGAGAATGACATTTTTTTCCATATTGAAATCGCCGTCGCGAAGGGCGGGACGCATCATCTGACACCATAAATCGATTGCTTTGTAGATTTGGCCCGGCAGGGTCGCGGAATAATAGACGGTGTTTTCTTCGGTTGTGAAGGCGTTGTATTGTGCGCCCATATCGTCGAAGAAAAGATTTACATCGAAGGCGGAGATTTTATCTGTGCCTTTGAAGAGCATGTGTTCGAGATAATGACTTACGCCGTTGATCTCGGCGGTTTCATCTCGTGCGCCTGTACGAGTGAAAAAACCGACGGAGGCGGATTGCGCATCGCGATTTATTTCGCCGATGATGTTGAGGCCGTTAGCAAGTTTTTTATGTTTAAAGATCATTAATCAATCTCAAATTTCAGATTTCAAATTTCAAATTTTTATTTCTGTCGGGCCGATTGTAACGGAGCAGAAATTATCAAAAGGATTTTTCTTTAAATAATCAATTACGCTATCAACGGTAACTTTTTCAATGCTTGCTTTCACTTCGTCGAGGCTGCGGGCTTTACCAAGCATATAATAATCTGTGGCGGCCGCGCCGGAACGGGCGATTGTCGATTCGCTTTGCATAACGAGCAGGCTTTGCAGGCCGATTTTTGCCCTAACAAGTTCTTCCTGCGCAATTCCATCGGATAGCTTTTTAAATTCTTCGATGATTACATCGTAGGTCTGCTGGGCTTTGTCGGGCGTTGTGCCTGCGTAACATGCGATGCCGGCCATTTCCTTTAAGCTGTGATAGTTTGCGCCGACGGCGTAGCAAAGGCCGCGTTTTTCTCTGACTTCGGTGAATAATCTCGAACTCATACCGCCCGAAAGAACGGCAACCGCGACTCTGGCATTATAATATTGCGGATGAGTGGGCGTGATGCTGTCGGTCATAATGCCGATGTGCACCTGTGCGCCTTCATACTGGTAATGAGTGTAGCCGAGCGGTTTGCGGTTCTGGATTATTTCGTTTGATGTTTTAGATTGCTGCGAGCCGAAGAGTTTTTCGGCCTGGTCGCAGAGATTTTTGAAATCGAGTTTGCCTGCGGCCGCGAGAACGCAATCGTTGATTCTGAAATTTTGCGCGACTATCTGCCTGCACTGGGTATCTGTCAGGTTTTGCAAATCTTCCTGTTTGCCGATAGTGTTTCTGCCGAGCGGGTCGGGATAAAAATGCTCACGCAGAAGCAGTATAATTTTGTGTCTTGGGTCGTCGTCGAGACTTAAGAGGCTTTGCAATGCCAGTTGACGAGAAAATTCAAATTGCTGACTATCGAGCGACGGCCGAAGAATTATATCTGCGTAAATATCGATTGCTTTGGAAAGTTTTTCGGCCTGCATAGCAACGGCCAGAGTGAGGTGTTTTGAATCTACGCTGCTTCCGTGCTGGAGGCCAAGGCCATCCATAAGGTCGTTGAGTTCTCTGGTGGATTTTCCGCCAGCGCCTCTGAAAATCCAATCTTCGATAATAGTTGGCGCTCCGCAGCAGCCATCTGGGGTAACAGCCGCACCGGCAGGGATGAGGAACTCAAAAGCGGCAGACTGAACCGCGGGTAATTCGATACCTACGATCGTCATTCCGTTTGATAGTTTATGTGTATTTATGATTTCCGGCATTCAAATCTTTCGTATTAGGTTGCGGTTGCGAGACTGGAATCGGTTACGAAAAACGTAAAACGATCGTCGAAACGAGCATCGCAACCAATGAACGATACACGATTTTTCTTTAAGTATCAACCTGAATTAATATACAGGAAAAACCTGATTTTTTTTTACGCGACGGCGGCTTCGTCTTGGTCTTCGGTCGGAGCGGAATCGAATTGTACGCTGATCCGCTTGCTGATGCCTTTCTGCTGCATCGTAACGCCGTAGAGTAAGTCCGCGATGCTCATCGTACGCTTTGCGTGCGTGATGATCACGAACTGCGAAAATTTCCTGAATTCCTGAACAATCAAATTGAAACGCTCGTTGTTTGCTTCGTCCAAAGCGGCATCAACTTCGTCGAGGAAGCAGAATGGCGACGGTTTGGACTGGAAGACGGAGAACAGGAGCGCGATCGCTGTCATTGTTTTTTCGCCGCCGCTCAAGAGGCTGATGCTTCTCGGCTCTTTGCCCGGGGGACGAGCGATAATTTCGATCCCGCTTTCGAGAATATCTTCCGGCTGTTCGAGCAGAATATCGGCTTTTCCGCCGCCGAAGAGTTTGCGGAAGACTTCCTGGAAGTTTGTTCTGATCTGCTCGAAAGCTATTGCGAATTTATCAATAGATTCTTTGTTCAGCTTAGTAATTAATTGTGTAAGCTGGGTTTTGCTGTTGTTCAAGTCTTCGATTTGGGTTGTCAAAAATTCGTTGCGTTTTTCAAGCTCATCCTGCTGCTCGATCGCATCGACGTTGACGTTGCCAAGACGTTCAATCTTTGTACGCAGGTCGTTGATCTCTTCGCGGACGGCATCCCAGTTTGTTTCGCCGGTGGAGTTGTATGTTTCGTATTCTTTTACGAGGTCCATACCGAGTTCTTCGGTAACTCTGGCGATGAGGTCTGTTGAGCGTACCTGCAACTGGCCAAGTTCAAGTTTGAGCTGATTTATCTGCTGCTCAAGCTCTGCCTGTTTTTGTCTGTCCTGCTTGAGCGAATCTTCTGTTTCTGTGCGGTTTTCGAGCATCTCTTCGACCTGCTGGTGAAGCTCGACGCTTTGATTGTGCGTAACTTCTTTTTGCGTGAGCAGGTCGGAAATGTTTGTTTCGCTGGTCTCAATTTCCTTCAAGCCCTGATCGATTTGCTGTGTGCAGGCGGCGATACTGTTTTGAGTATTTTCGAGGATGTTTTCGTTCTGGTCGATTTGCGATCTCAAGCCAGCGATTCTTTGCTCGATAGCTTTTTTCTGTTCCTGCGTTTGGCCGAGGAAAACTTTTAATTCTGTAAGCTCGGTCGCATACTGCTCGGCTGAACGTTTCTTTTCCGCAAGCTGGGCTTCGAGGACTTCGATGCGTTCCTGTCTTTGCGTGTTGACAGTTTCGAGTTCCTCAAGCTGCTGTTTTGATGTGTACTCTTTTTGAACGGTGTCATGTATCTGTTTTTCGAGCGACTGGATTTCGTTTGCGAGAATCGGCTGTTCGCCCATAAGACGTTTGATATTTTGCTCGATGACGTTCAAGTCTGAAACGATATTTGTTTTTTCTGTGTTGGCTTCGTAAACCGAAGTTCTGAATTCCTTGCAGAGCGTTTCGAGGTGCTGATTTTCACGAAGACCTTGTGCGAGTTTTTCTTCCAGATCCGTGATGACCTTGGAAACGGTTTCCAGTTCGGTATTGAGCTGCATAAGGCGGCTTTTTCGGGAAATAAGGCCGACGGTCTTGCCGATAGGGCCGCTGCAGAAACTTGCGTCTGCGTTGAGGATTTCGCCGCTGATCGTTACGAAGCTGAAACCTTTTGCGCAATACGACTGAAGCTCGAACGCTTTTTGCGTGTTCTCGACGATGATCGTTTTGCCGAGAAGCTGCCAGGCTAGCTGGGCGTACTCGGGATCGAAATTTACAAATTCAACGGCGCGGCCAATAATACCGTTCCCCTGCGGGAAATCGATGGTTTCGACAATGGGGTCGATATTTTCGGTGCAGACGAAACGGACTCTGCCGCCTGCCTGCTGGGTGAGCATATTATCATTTATGACCTGCTGCATATCGCTAGTAACGACGGCATCTGCTTTGCCTTCGAGGGTCGCTTCGATCGCGATAGCATAATCAGGATTTGCGCGAATAATGTCAGCGATAATGCCTTTGATGAACGGCTTATTCTGAACCTGGGCGAGAATTTTCTTAACGGAATTGCCGAGACCTTCACGGCGGCTTTCCATATCGGAAATGACTTTCACTTCGCTCTGGATCGCGCTTCTGTGTTCGCGGGCCTTGCCGAGCTGTTCGTTTGTGATGGCGGCCTGCTGGTCTATTTGGGCGATCTGGTTTCGCTTTATTTCAAGCTGCTGCTGGAGTTCGGCGATAACTTTGTTTACGTCGTCAAGGCGAGCCTGATTCTGGGCTTTGCCGCCGAGCATATTTTCGAGTTGCTGTTTTGTTTGGCCGATTCGGTCGCTTATGCGATCTTTTTGGCCTGAAAGATTGTTGCGGTAAATATTTATACTTTGAATTTCATTGTGCAGTTGAGCTGTTCGGCGGACGATGTCGATGATGCCGGTTTTCTCGTCCTGCAGTTCTGATTCGGTTTCGGCGCAATCGAGATTTATCGAGCGGATAGTGTCCTGGACTGTTTCTAATTCAAATTGCTTTTGCTCGAAATTTTCTTTTATTATTTCGAGGTCTTCGCTGTCTTTTGTGATTTGCGATTCGAAATCTGTGATCCGCTGCTGGATTTGAGCAATGCTTTGCTCTTCGGTTTGTTTGCGAACCTTTGTTTCTTCGATAGTCTTACGCAAAAATTCGATTTTTTGCTGCAACTGTTCGATGCGCGCGGTAATGCTGACCAGATTATTATCGCAGCGGTTGATCTCGATTTCTTTTTCGGATATTTGCGAAGCTAAAGTGCTTAACTTGGCGTCGTTGCGCGACACAAGGGCGGCGACTTCGGCTAACTGTGATTCCAGCTCTTGAGTTTGAGAAGTTTTCTGCTGCGTTTCAGATGTTAACTGGTGATATTGAGCGAGCGAGAATTGCACCTTCAACTCTTTGAGTCTTTGAGTGTACTGGAGATAATTGCGGGCTTTGCCTGCCTGAAGTTTTACGCTGCGAAGCTGTTTTTGGACTTCGCCGACGATGTCTGCAAGTCTCAAGAGGTTTTGCTCGGTGTTTTCGAGTCTGCGGAGGGCTTCTTTTTTCTGTGCTTTGTATTTGCTGATGCCGGCGGCTTCCTCGAAGATCGAACGGCGATCAAGTTTTGAGCTGGTAAGGATTTGCGCGATTTGACCCTGCTCTATGATCGAATATGCTTTGACGCCGATGCCGGTATCCATAAACATTTCGCGAATGTCTTTGAGGCGGGATACCTTATTATTGACGAGGTATTCGCTTTCGCCGCTACGGTAGAGCCGGCGGGTGATGCAGAGTTCGTCCTGTTCGAGGCCTAAGCCGGCGGCTTGCGAAAAAAGCAGGCTAACTTCGGCTCTGCCCATAGGTTTGCGTGAAGCTGAACCGCTGAAAATGACATCCGTCATTTGGCCTGAACGCAGGCTTTTTGTGCTTTGTTCGCCGAGAACCCATTTCAGGGCGTCGACTACGTTGCTTTTTCCGCAACCGTTAGGGCCGACAATGGCCGTTATCTGCTGATTAAAATTAAATTCAGTCCTGTCGGCGAAACTCTTAAAGCCGTCCAGAATAATTTTTTCAAGTCTCAAAAGATGCCTCCGTACATATTGTTAAATCCGAACCGCGTGGGCTAAAGCCCACCCTACGAAATATCTTATAGCCACTAAGGCACTAAGACACAAAGTTTTTAAAATATTAGTTACTACTGATTACCAGAATTCACTTTAATGCAGCGTGGGCTAAGGCCCACCCTACAAAAACAAACACAACTTTATTGCTAACAGGTAGTTATGTTTGAGGTTCGCTAAATTGTATAATCCAATAATATAATATATTATCGGTCTTTAGCGAGATAATTCTTTATAATAAGTGAAAAAGTAAAAGTTAAAAGCGAAAAGTTGGGAGAAATGAGAAATTTTAAGTTTTTAAGGGTTAAATCTGGATTAAAATGAGATAAAATTGGGCGGTAATTTACTTTTAGCCACCCTCTACGAATTTTATTCTTAAGGCATAAAATTCCTGAAGAATCGAGGGTTTCCGCTTCGCTTTAGCAAAGGCACAAAGAAAATTAAAAATCAAATTTCAAAAATCAAAATTACAGATTAAAATGCAAAAAGTTGAAAAGCTAACAGGTTAATATGTGGAAAAACGCAATGGAAAAGAGCTGTATTATTGGGGTAGTTTTGTTTGCTATGGCAACAACAGTATTGGGACAAACTGACGCAAACAATATTTCAGATCATAATAATATTTTAATCAAAAATCCGGAATCTGTGAAAACATACCTTAAAGGGGAAGATGTTCAATATGACAAACTATGGATTCCGGCTGAAATAGATGTTTCGAAATATAAAATTTTGTTTAAAGAATACCTGCAAAAAAATGCTGATGTAAATACATCTACGGACAATAAATACATTCTTGAAAATTTTGATAAATACAAATTGCAATATTCAGGATTTGTAAAAAACAGCAAAAAATATCTCATCTTCAATATGATATCTCTTGCGATTGATATAAACGATAAGGAATTTGCATTTGTATTTGATGGCGGATGTGGCGTAGTAAGAGTTGTTATTGATGTTGAGAATAACCAGATTGTCAGAATAGAATGTAACATGGAAGTGTAAATTGGCAAAAAAAATTGCAAACAGTTTAGTTTTACTTTTAATGATTATATTTGGTGGGTGTAAATCTCAACCAGATTCTAATAATGTAGTTGTAAAATATTCTGCATTATCAGATCAAACACGAAGTTCGCTGGTTGGTGATACAGAAGAATTCTGGCGAGATGTTGATTTGCTTTATCGGGCAAGTATTAAAGGCGACCCCAACTCAATACGAACATTATTCATAATTGGCAGCTTTTCTGATGGGATAGTGAGTGAAGGTATGCCGGATTTGTCAACAATTGTAGAGAAATACCCTGAAATTTCCAAAGAGGTAATTATGGGAAATGAAAGGTTAAGGGGTAAATATTCACATTGGCTGAATTCCGCCCAATAAAAAAGGATTGAGATTGCCGCGTTTATAGTGGCGACCCATTCAGCTTTGCTTCAGGGCAGGCTCTATGTGTTCGCCCTGGGCAGACACGCAGGTCTGCCCCTACAAATTATCCCATCTTAAGATGATGCAAACAACCTAAATAAAACCTTGATTATGGGGGATTTAGATAGTATTCTTAGGCGGTATTTTTTTTAAAGGATTGCAGGAAAAGATATGAAAAATGATTTGGTAAAACTGGCACGGAAATACGGAACGCCATTGTTTATTTTGGATCATGCCAAGATTCGGGAGAATTTTCGCGCTTTTAAGAAGAGTCTGCCGACGGTTCAGGCCTATTATGCGGTAAAAGCGAACTCCAATCAGGAAATTATCAAGACGCTTTTTAACGAGGGTGCGAGTTTTGATGTCGCTTCGTATAACGAGTTTATACAGGTTCACGACCAGATACAAAACTACCGCAAAAAAGATAAAGAATTCTTTATCTGGGATAAAATCATCTTTTCCAATACCATTAAGGATAAAGATACTCTCCGTAAAATCAAAAAATATAAGCCGTTGATGACCTATGATAACGCGGATGAAATTAAGAAGATCAAAAAATATTGCCCGACAGCGGGGCTTGTTCTTCGTTTGAAAGTGCCGGATACAGGTTCGCAGGTTGAGATGAGTTCCAAATTCGGAGCAGAACCGGGTGATGCGATGGCTCTTATCGATGCGGCTTTCGATTGCGGGCTGACGGTCGAGGGATTGAGTTTTCACGTCGGAAGTCAGTGTACGAATTTTGATAATTTCACGAACGCGCTGCAGATCACATCGCAGATTTTCAACGAGTGCAGGAAAAAAGGTTACGCGACGAAGATCGTAGATATGGGCGGCGGTTTTCCTGTGCCATACGATTCTTATGCGCCGAAAATTGAACAGCTTGCACACGTGATCAATTCAGAAACGAAAAGGCTGTTTCCTGACGATGTTGAGTTGATAGCCGAGCCGGGGCGGTTTATGGTTGCGACGGCGGCAACGCTGGTTTCTGAAATTATCGGTAAAGCGCGTCGCGATGGAAAATTATTCTATCATATCAACGATGGCGTTTATCATACGTTTAGTGGAATTGTTTACGATCACTGGATTCCAAATTTCAGTGCGTTTAAACGCGGCAAAACAGAGGTTTGCGCGGTTGTAGGGCCGACGTGCGACAGCTTTGACAAGATTTCGGTTTCGGAACAACTGCCGGGCAATTTGGAAATCGGGGATTTGCTCGTAACGGAAAATATCGGCGCGTATAGTATCGCATCATCAACGAAATTTAACGGTTTTGATGGGGCGAGGATTTTGCATATAAATAAATAGTCAGTAGTCAATAGTCATTAGCCAGTAGTAGGTAGTCAATAGAAAGTGAAAAGTTAAAAGTGAAAAGTGAAAAATTTGTTTATGCGTTTGTATTGATGTTTCTGGTTTGCGCTTCTGCCAATGCGATGGAAGTGCAGACGGATGTTGAATATGGAAATGGCGGGGGAGAAAAACTGCTTTTGGATGTTTACAAGCCAAGCGGCGAAGGGACTTTTCCTGCGATAATAATTGTTCACGGCGGAGCGTGGGTTGGCGGAGATAAGCAGGGCAGCGAGAAAGTTTTCGCAAAACCGCTGACGGATGCAAACTATGTATGCGTTTCAATAAATTACAGACTTGCACCAAAATATAAATGGCCTGCGTGTTATGACGATGCTCAAACCGCTGTTAAATGGGTGAAGGCGAACGCGGGCAGTTATAAAATTGATTCCAAGAAAATAGCGGTAATGGGATATTCCGCGGGCGGTCAAATAGCGGCGCTAGCGGCGATGACAGCGGATAACGGTATGGAAGTTCAGGGGATAGTGCTTGTTTCATCTCCGACTGATTTGGTGTATGATGGTATGAGGCGGGGCGATATTACTACATATCTTGCGGCGGTCTTCGGCAGTAAAGGGCTGGATGCTCAAGCGTTGCAGCAGTTGTGGGATGCATCGCCTATAAATTATATTTATCCGGGATTGCCGCCGGTTCTTTTGATACATGGAACAGCGGATAATATTGTGCCATATCAGCTTTCGGTCAATTTTAAGACCAGGCTGAATACTTTGAATGTGCCTTGTGATATAATTACTATCGAGGGCGGTACACATAATATCAATAGCTGGGAAGTACGCGATAAAGATTATGTAAAAAAAACAATCGAATGGTTTGATAACAATTTGAAAATTAGTAAATAGTTGCTGGTTGTTAGTTGCTAGTTGGGGGAATAATGAGAACGATAATTTTTATATTAATTTGTTTGATTTGTACAATTGTCTGTGCGATGGAAGTGCAGATCAATATTGAATACGGCAAGGCGGCGGATCAATCGCTGCTTCTCGATGTTTATGCACCGAAGGCGGCTGGGTATTTTCCGGGTGTTGTAATTGTTCACGGCGGCGGATGGAGCGGCGGCGATAAGCGGGCGGATATTACGAGTTTGTTTGAGCCGATCACAGATGCGAATATGGTTTGCTATTCAATCAATTACAGGCTGGCGCCGCAAAATAAATGGCCGGCGTGTTTTGACGATGTGATCACTGCGGTTCAATGGGTGAGGGCGAACGCGTTGAAATATAAGACCGACCCGAATCGAATCTCGCTAATGGGTTATTCGGCGGGCGGGCAACTTGCGTTGCTGGCTGCTTTGAAAACGCAGAAGGAAACGAATGTTCAGGCGGCGGTTGGATTGGCTGCGCCGGTTGATCTGGTGCTTGATAGTTTGAGGCGTGGGAATGTTTCGAGTTATCTGCTGGCGCTGCGCGGAAGTGAAATTATGGACGCGA
>MHYA01000096.1:32610-46165 GCA_001825675.1 Planctomycetes bacterium GWF2_42_9
CCTGTTCTGCTGGTGCACGGGACGGATGATCAAACTGTGCCTTATCAGCAATCGCTGAATTTTAAGAAGCGGATTGAGGATTTTGGCGGTAAGTGCGATGTGATCGCGATTAAAGGCGCACAGCATAAGATTGCGGAATGGGGCAATTATGATAATGAGTATCAGAAGAAAATCGCGGCGTGGTTAAAGGAGCAGTTAAAGTATGGTACTCAAGACCCCAATACAAAATAAATAAATAGTGTATCTCTAAAAAATCGAATAAAAAAACGAGATTCTTCACTACGCTTTGCTCCGTTCAGAATGACAAGGTGTTGTTTTTTAGAGATACGGTCAAATATAAAATATAAAAATTGATGATGCGGCCTGAAGGCCGAGAATTTTTAAAAAAGTGGGAAATAAAAATATGGAAACGAGATATTCGGCGGATGCGGTAAGATTTGAACGGATGAATACGGAAGAAGTTCGCAGTACGTTTTTGATACGAACACTTTTTGTTCCGAATAAAATTGAAATGATTTACTGGTTCGACGACAGGGCGATAATTGGGTCGGCTGTGCCGGTGGATGGCGCGTTAAAGCTGGAGGCGGGCGAACAGATCGCAAGCGATTATTTTGCTCAAAGACGCGAAGCGGGTGTTATCAATATCGGCGGCAATGGAATCATTACCGTAGACGGGCAGAGATTTACGATGGCGTATAAAGATATGCTGTATATTCCGCGCGGAAGTAAAGATATTCAGTTTGAAAGCGATAGTTCAAGCAAGCCGGCGAAGTTTTATATTGTAAGTTACCCGGCTCATAAGGAATATCCAATTGCCAAAGCGGAAAAGAAAGATACGCTCAAGGCGAATCTCGGTACGGATGCGGAATGCAATAAGCGGACGATCAATAAATATATTCATCCCGATGGGATCAAGAGCTGTCAGCTTGTGATGGGATGCACGGAACTTGCACAGAATAGTATTTGGAATACTATGCCGGGGCATACGCATAACAGGCGGACGGAAGTTTATATGTATTTCGAAGTGGATTCTAATTCAGCGGTGTTTCATTTTATGGGCAAGCCTGACCAGACGCGGCATATTGTTGTCCGCAATGAACAGGTTGTGCTTTCGCCGAGCTGGTCGATACATAGCGGAGCGGGGCTGAAAAATTATAGTTTTGTTTGGGCGATGGGCGGCGAAAATCAGGCGTTTGGCGATATGCAGGGTTTTACGCTGGACGATCTAAAATAAACTTAGCCACAAAGCCACAAAGACACGAAGAAATTTGGAGTAAAAAAATGATTCTTGAGAAGTTTAAACTTGATGGGAAAATAGCGATAGTTACGGGTGGGGCAAGAGGGCTTGGGCAGGCAATGGCGATGGGGCTTGCGGAAGCAGGCGCGGATATTTGCCTTGTTGATATTTTAGATATGAACGAATCCAAGCAGCTAATCGAAAAGCTGGGAAGAAAGTGCATAGCAGTTAGTGCGGACTTGAGCAAAAAAGACTGCGTTGACGGGATTGTAAATACGACGGTCGAGAAACTCGGCGGAATCGATATTCTTATTAATAACGCGGGAATTATTCGGCGTGCTCCGTTTGTTGAATTCAGCGAAAAAGACTGGGACGATGTGATGAATATTAATATTCGTACTCTGTTCTTTTTGAGCCAGGCGGTAACGAAAGTTTTTATCAAGCAGGGCAGAGGCGGGAAAATTATCAATACAGCGTCGATGTTGAGTTTCCAGGGCGGAATTCTTGTGCCTTCTTATACGGCATCGAAGAGCGCGGTTGCGGGTTTGACGAGACTTATGGCCAACGAACTTGCGAAAAATAATATTAATGTAAACGCGATCGCGCCAGGGTATATGGCGACGGATAATACCGGCCCGCTGCGTCAGGACGCGGCAAGAAGTAAAGCGATTCTCGAAAGAATACCGGCAGGCAGATGGGGCGAAAGCGATGATTTGAAAGGCGCTGTAGTGTTCCTTGCTTCCGAAGCGGCATCATATTTATATGGGTCGATCATTCCGGTTGACGGCGGCTGGCTGACAAGGTAAGAACCGTCCTACGGACTATTCGGTTACGGTTGCGAGGCTCGTTTCGTCTATCGTTTATGTTTAGATGTGAAATTACGCCTGCGAGGGAATGACAAGGGATTCTATTCTTTTGTTTCGGCGGCGATTTGGGTGGCGGTGTTCAAGCCTTGAGCGACTTCGGGTATGATTCCTTTTTTTACGTAAATCGGATGGATGAGTCTGCGTATGCGAGGGACCTGGTAAAGAAAATACAGCATTACACAAAACGTGAGCAGGCCGCACAAAACCAATGTATGAGGAGCGCCGATCTTTTCGGCGGTAAATCCCGCAAGAAGATTACCAAACGGGGCAGTACCTACAAATGCCATTACGTGAAAACTCATAACTCGGCCGCGTTTATCGTCGTCAACGATCGTTTGCAGGATAATATTTGTTGAAGCTGATTGCACCATTAATCCGAAGCCGGGCAAAATGACAATCGCAAGTGAGAGCCAGAGAACTTTCGAAAATGAAAATCCTATAACGCCGAACGAAAAGACACACGCAGCGAAGACTACGATATTCTCAAACTTACGGGGATTTTTCTGTATAGCGAGAAATATCGCGCCAATGAGTGCGCCGATGCCAATGGATGAAGTTAGCAGGCCAAGAGTTCGCGAATCGCCGTGCAGAATGTCTCTTGCGAAAATAGGCATAAGCACGGTATACGGCACAGAGAGTACGCTTATCAGTGCGGTAAAAACTAGAACAGTTCTAATGGGAATGAAATCATAAGCGTATTTTATTCCGTCTTTTAATCCTTGAAGGATTGGCGGCGTTTCTTTTTTATGAACGCGATGTGTTAATTTCATTGCCGTAAGTGAAAAGATCACCGCAAGAAAACTTAGGCCGTTGATGAAGAAGCAAGTGTATTCATTTTTTGTAATAGCGATGAGAATGCCGGCAAGTGTGGGGCCTATCAGACGAGCGGTATTGAAAATCAATGAATTAAGCGCGATGGCATTTGGCAAATCCTCTTCATCGTCGACAATTTCATAAACAAAAGCCTGTCTGGTCGGAATATCGAATGCGTTGATGAGGCCAATCAAGACGCTTAATACAATTATCCAAACAAGATTTATTTCGTCAAAGAAAACTAATGCCGAAAGGAAAAAAGCCTGCACCATTGAAAGAATTTGGGTTGTAATAAGTATTTTTCTCTTTGAACAATGATCCGCAAAAACGCCTGCGATGGGTGCGCCGAGAAAAACGGGTATTTGACTGCAGAAGGGGACTAAGCCGAGATAAAAAGCTGAATTGGTGAGTCGGTAAACGAGCCAACTCATAGCGAGCTGCTGCATCCAGGTGCCGATTAGAGAAGTGCCGTGTCCTGAAAAATAAAGCCTGTAATTTTTATGTTTTAAGGCTCGCAAAATCAATTCAATAGTGCTTTTTTGCGAACCGTTGTTATTGGTAACCATTTTTATCCTAATCCAGGCAAAACCTGAAATTAATCTTATATTTAAAGGGGCCTCTAAAAATTCGAATATGGAAGCTGAACCAATATAACGCATTAGTGTTTTAGAACCAGAAACGAGATTCTTCACTACCCCCTTCGGGGGTTTCCGCTTCGCTCCAACGTTCAGAATGACAAGGTGCGTTTTTAAGATAGCCTAAAGAATTATATATAAGTTCGAATCCTTAACAATAAGAAACCAGCCTTACTTAAACATAAATAAGTAGATGCTTATGGGACGGTGAGATTGGAAAGTGTCATAAATTCTTAATTTTACGTGATTTATGTAATATAAGCAATAAATAATGACGATTTTAATGTAAACTAGCTTAATGCTTGACATTTTATGAACGTATATTCATAATATGAATAATTGTTCTTATGTTATAAGGTTCTAAATGGAAAGACAGGTAATGGAAAATAGTACATTGACAAGAAAGGAACGGGAAAAAATCCGGCATAAGGGCGAAATCCTTAATACCGCTATGGATTTATTTTCTGAAAAGGGATTCCATAATGTGTCAATGCAGGATATAGCGGCCCGGTCGGAGTATGCTGTGGGTACGCTGTATAATTTTTTCCAGAGCAAAGAGCAATTATTTGATGAGTTGCGAAACGACTGCGCTGATAAGATTTTGCAAATTCTTTGTCCAATTCTGGAAAGTGAGAAGCCGGAAAAAGAAAAAATTCAATCTTTTATTATGCATCATTTAGATCTTGCTGAACAAAATTTGAAATTTATAAAATTGTATGTGGCAGAATATGGAACATTGACGGTTTCTGAAGAAGCACACGCCAATAAGGTGAAAAAAGTATTGAAAGAAAAAATCTTTGGTGTGCTGAATTCGGGAATCAAGGCGAAGATCTTTAAACCTGTCGATATTGAAATATATATTCTTTCACTATTTGCTTCGCTGCAATCTTTTATTATGGAATCGTCGAAAAATTATGATCAGGCAAAAGTGAAAAGCGGTCTAGAGAAAATAGAAAAACTATTTTTAGGTATGTTGGTTAACGAATAATAACATTGGAGTTTTTTATGAAAAATATAAAAGCAAAAAAAGTAATCAAAAAAATTATTATATCAGGGCTTCTATCGATTGTGATAATAAGCTGGTGTTCGCTGTCGGGCTGTAAAGGTAAACCGCAGATGATGATGCCGACGCCTGAAGTTGCGATAATAAAAATCCAGCCTCAAAAGGCAGAGCTTACAACCGAATTGCCGGGGCGTACTTCCGCGTATCGAATAGCGGAAATCCGGCCGCAGGTGAGCGGGCTTATACAGAAAAGGCTTTTTACTGAAGGTTCGGATGTGAATGAAGGACAGGTGCTTTATCAGATAGACCCTGCCCCGTTTGAGGCAGCGGTTAATAACGTAAAAGCATCTTTAAGCCGGGCGGAAGCAACTTTGCCTTCGATAAAGTTAAGGGCGGAAAGGTATCAGGAATTGCTTGCGGATAAGGCTGTAAGTCAGCAGGAATATGATGATGTTACAAGTTCGCTCAAGCAAGCAGAAGCTGAAATTCAATTTTATAAAGCAAGACTTGATTCTGCCAATATCGATTTAAGCTATACAAAAATTACAGCACCGATTTCCGGCAGGATTGGCAGATCGAATATAACTGACGGCGCGATGGTAACGGCTTATCAGCCTGTGGCACTTGCGACGATTCAGCAGCTTGATCCGATTTATGTAGATGTGCCGCAATCGACGACTGAAATGCTGCGGTTAAATCGTCATCTTCGAGACGGTAAGCTTAATAAGAATGAAAATCAAAACAAGGTAAAACTTTTCCTAGAAGATGGAACTGAATATCCATTGATGGGGGCTTTGCAATTTCGCGATGTAACGGTCGATCAGACGACAGCATCTGTTACGTACAGAGTTGTTTTTCAAAATCCTGAAAATATTCTACTGCCTGGGATGTTCACGCGTGTTGTAGTGGTTGAGGGCGTTCAGGAACAGGCGATACTTATTCCGCAGCAATCGATAATGCGTGATACGAAGGGTAATCCGCTTGCTTTGATAGTTAATGAAGATAAGGCGGTTGAGCCGCGAATGCTTGTTATTGACAGGGCGATTGGCAATCAATGGCTAGTTACCTCGGGTTTGGAAATTGGAGACCGGTTGATCGTCGAGGGCTTACAAAAGGTTCGGCCTGGTGCTGTTGTCAAGACGGTACTATTTAAGCCGAACAAAGAAGTAGTTAAAACCAATGAAGTTAAACATACTGTTGAAGGTGAATAAATGTTATCGAAATTTTTTCTGGAACGACCGGTTTTTGCGTGGGTAATCGCAATTATTATTATGGCTCTAGGCGGTCTGGCGATCTATATGCTGCCTATATCACAATATCCGCCGATTGCTCCGCCGGCAATCGCTATTGAATCTTTTTATGCCGGTGCTTCGGCAGAGACAGTCGAGAATAGCGTAACGCAGATCATCGAGCAGAAAATGACCGGCTTTGATGATATGCTGTATATGTCTGCGACGAGCGATTCAGCGGGTTCTTCTCGTGTGGAATTGACTTTCAAACCGGGAACAAATCCAGATTTGGCCTGGGCCAAGGTGCAGAATAAATTGCAGCTTGCGATGGCCAGTCTGCCGGAAGTAGTTCAGCGCACGGGCGTAAAAGTCAGCAAATCTACACGAAACTATTTGCTTTTGGTTGGTCTTGTTTCCGCTGACGGCAGTATGAACGGAAATGATTTGAGAGACTACGCACAATCCAACCTTGAGAAAGTGCTTGCCAGAGTTCCGGGTGTAGGTGAAGTGGAAAATTTTGGTTCGCAGTATGCTATGCGTATATGGCTGAATCCCGATAAACTGATCAATTATCAAATGACAATTGAGGATGTGATCCTTGCGCTCAAGGCTTATAACGTTGAAATTTCAGCGGGACAATTCGGCGGTATACCATCGGTTGAAGGGCAGCGGCTGAACGCATCTATCATTGTGCAGAACCTGCTAAAGACACCGGAGGAGTTTGCGGCTATTCCACTTCGGACTAATCCTGATGGTTCTACTGTGCGAATCGCGGATATAGGACGGGCTGAACTGGGAACAGAATTTTATGATATCGAGGGTCATTACAACGGCAAGGCTTGTGCAGTTTTGGCCATTCGGCAAGCACCAGGCGCTAACGCTCTTGATACCGCCGACGCCATCAAATCCAAAATCAAGGAAATGAGCAATTATTTTCCATCTGGAATGCAAGTGGTGTATCCTTATGATACCACTCCTTTCGTGAGAGTTTCCATTTACGAGGTTATCAAAACTCTTTTTGAGGCGATCATTCTTGTCTTTCTGGTGATGTGGCTTTTTATGGGGAATATCCGTGCCACTCTGATACCTACGATCGCGGTTCCGGTTGTTGTGCTTGGTACTTTTGGCGCACTGGGACTATTTGGATTTTCGATCAATATGCTGACGATGTTTGCTATGGTACTATCTATTGGTCTGCTGGTTGATGATGCGATCGTTGTTGTTGAAAACGTTGAGCGTATTATGCGTGAAGAGGGACTTTCGCCCAGAAAAGCGACCGCAAAATCAATGGGACAAATTACTCCTGCGCTAATAGGCATCGGTCTGGTGCTGACGGCGCTGTTTGGTCCTATCGCGTTTTTCCCCGGCTCTACCGGCGTGATTTATCGTCAATTCTCTGTTACGATTTGTTCATCTATGGTGCTTTCTGTTTTAGTGGCTTTGATTTTGACTCCGGTATTATGTGCGGGGATTCTAAAGCCAGTGGCCAAGGGGCACGAAGCGGCGGAAACCGCAGTCTGGTTTTTGCGTCCTTTTTTCCTTTGGTTCGACCGCACGTTTTATCGCTTTCGCGATAGTTTTGTAAAGCTCGTAGGCAACTCACTTACAAAAAAACTGCGATATATCGCTGTATATCTAATAATTACGGCGGGGCTTGCTTTCTTGTTTTATCGGATGCCGACAGGTTATCTTCCAGATGAAGATCAGGGTATCCTTTTTTCGCAGATTCTTATGCCGACAGGTACTACTATTGAACAAACGCAAGCTGTTGCCGATAAAGTTCGGGATCATTTTTTGCAGAACGAAAAGAATGCAGTGGAATCCTGCCTGACAATAGCGGGTATGGGCTTTTCCGGCAGAGGGCAAAATAATGGTATGGTTTTTATCAAGCTGAAGGATTGGGATTTGCGGAAAAAATCCGGTTTAAGGGCGAAAGCTATTGCAGGTCGCGCTATGATGGCTTTCTCGCAGATTCGCGGCGCGATAGTTTTTGCGTTTCCTCCTCCTGCTGTTATCGAACTTGGTAATGCTCAGGGTGTAGATTTTCAGCTGCTAGATCGCGGGGGCATAGGACACGAAAAATTAATGGCTGCCCGCAATCAGCTTCTCGGTATGGCATCGCAGGATGCGAGACTATCCAGCATTCGTCCGAATGGTATGGAGGATGTGGCTCAATTCAGGGTTGATGTTGATTGGGAGAAGGCAGGCGCGATGGGTGTGCCAATATCGTCCATTCACAATACTATTTCAGCGGCCTTCGGCAGTGCCTATGTTAATGACTTTATTCAGGCAGGGCGTGTGAAAAGAGTTTATGTTCAGGCCGATGCTCCGTATCGTATGCTGCCGAAAGACATAGAAAAATATTATGTACGAAATAATACAGGAAAGATGGTTCCTTTTTCCTCTTTTGCATCGACGCGATGGTCAAGCGGCTCTCCGCGTCTTGAGCGATTTAATGGTTTTCCATCTATGAATATCTGGGCTGAACCGGCAGCGGGTCATACATCCGGCGAAGCTATGAAGGCAATGGAGGAGTTAACGGCCAAATTGCCCGGCGGCGTCGGCTGCGATTGGGCAGGGCTTTCTTATCAGGAACGGCAGGGTACATCTCAAGCGCCTTTACTGTATGCGTTTGCTATTTTCGCTATGTTTCTGTATTTGGCGGCTCTTTACGAAAGTTGGCCTCTTCCTATCTCGATCCTGCTGGTGCTTCCGCTTGGAGCTATCGGCGGCATCCTTGCCTCGACGATGCGGGGTTTGTCTAACGATGTTTATTTTCAGATTGGCGTGTTGAATACGCTTGGCTTGACAATCAAGAACGCGATTCTGATCGTGCAGTTTGCAAAGGACAGACTTGAGCAGGGTGCTGGTTTGTTTGATGCGGCAACCGAAGCGGTGAAATTGCGATTTAGGCCGATTCTGATGACATCACTAACAACGGGTTTGTCTGTTTTGCCCTGGGTTTTTGCGGCAGGTGCGGGGGCGGGGTCTATGAACGCCGTCGGTGTCGCTTTGGTTGGCGGTATGGTTACCGGAACAATTCTCGTGGTTCTCTTTACACCGCTGTTTTATGTGATGATAGAGAATGTCCTCGGCAAACGCAGGAAAAGTGCAGTTGTGAAGGTTGATGAGAATTCATCAATTTCACAGGAGGTGCAATAATATGAAGACTCGGCATTGGATAATTGCTTTAACTTTGATGATTTGTGTTACGGGCTGCTCTATGGCTCCAAAATATAACAGGCCACAAGCTCCAGTGCCTGCTGAATGGCCGAAAGGGCCGGCGTATCGGGAAAATAACGAACCCAATGTGCCGCAGGCTTATGAACTTAGCTGGCAGGAATTTTTCACCGATGAAAAACTGCGAACGATTATCGATATGGGTTTGAAGAATAACCGGGATTTGCGAATCGCGGCTTTAAACGTTGAAAGAGCACGCGGATTATACGGCATACAGGCGGCTGAACTTTATCCTATCGTCAACGCAGGCGGCGGATATGTCAAGCAACGCATTCCGGCTGATTTATCGGGAACTGGAAGAACTGAAACTGTCAAGAGCTATGATGTTGAACTCGGTATGGCATCGTGGGAGATTGATTTCTTCGGGCGTATCCGCAGTCTTAAAGACAGTGCGTTAAAGCAATTTTTTGCATCGCAGATGGCTCGCAGAAGTGCGCAGATTTCATTGATATCGGAAATTGCGTCCGCATATCTTACGCTTGCCGCTGACCAGGAAAGTCTTCAAATCGCGCAATCTACTTTTGATTCGCAGCAGGCCGCTTATGATTTAATTAAACGCAGATATGAAAGCGGACTTTCACAGCGATTGGATTTGCTCCAGGTTCAAACACGAGTCGATGCGGCGCGAGTTGATATTTCGCTTTTCACCAGATTAGTGGCGCAGGATTTGAGTGCATTGAATTTGCTTGTCGGTTCGACTGTGCCGGACGAATTTTTGCCGAATTCATTGACAGCGGTTGAGCAGCCGCAAACAATTTCAGCGGGTATTTCTTCGGATGTGCTTTTGCGCAGGCCTGATGTTCTTCAGGCTGAAAATCTGCTGATGGCATCGAATGCGAATATTGGTGCGGCAAGAGCGGCACTGTTTCCGCGCATTTCTTTAACCAGTACGATTGGAACTGCAAGTACGGAATTGAACGGGTTATTCTCCAATGGCTCGACTACTTGGACGTTTGCACCGCAGTTTGTGATGCCGATATTTGATCCGCGCGCGTGGTCTGCGCTGGATGTTACAAAGACGGATCAGAAAATTGCTGTCGCTCAATATGAAAGATCCATACAAGGTGCATTTAAGGAAGTCGCGGACTCACTGGCGGTGCAGGGCACGATAGAAGACCAGCTTACAGCGCAGCAATCTCTGACTGATGCTACGGCTGAAACTTATCGATTATCAAATACTCGGTATCTGAAAGGCATTGAAAATTACCTGACGGTTATCGATGCGCAAAGATCGCTTTATTCGGCGGAGCAGGGGCTTGTTTCTTATCGGCTTGCGAAGGCTGTTAATCAGGCAAGACTGTATGCTGTTTTGGGCGGCGGCGATGATCCGATTTTTGCCAATATGGATGTGAAAAAATAACCTACAGTTTTGTATAAATTAGATAAACGCAAAATATCATATTTTTATTGAAGTTTGGCCATAGAAAAGATATAAAAATGGATAGTCTTATCCATTCAAGGGAGCGATTATGGTCAAATTGGCAATGATTGGAGCAGGAGGTTACGCGTTTAATCTCATAAAATGGATTTGGGAAATTCCCGATCAAATCAGCCTTGCGGCAGTCAGCAGCAATCCCTCTCGACATTCTCCCGGCAGGTCGGCGTGTCTGGAAAAAGGCGTTCCTGTTTATGATGACACCGATGCTCTCTTAACCAATATCAAAGGCAAAGCTGATGTTGTGTATGTGCCTACGCCGATAAATACGCATTTTAGTCTTGCGAAAAAATGTATTGATGCCGGTTTCGATGTATTTCTTGAAAAGCCTCCAGTCGCGACAATTCAGGAACTTGATGAGCTGATAAAGTATGTTTCACAAAAAGGCAAAAGCATTCCTGTCGCGTTTCAATATCTTCATTCGTCAATCGTTCAGCAGTTGAAAAAGCAAATTGTCGAAGGGCGTTTTGGAAAAGTAAAACGTGTTAAAGGTATGGCGGGTTGGCCAAGATTCGATTCATATTATTCGCGAAGCGAGTGGGCGGGCAAATTGCGGTTGGACAATGAGTGGATTCTTGACGGCACAATTAATAACCCGCTTGCGCACATGCTTGCGGATCAGCTTTATCTTGCGTCGCAGGAATCTGATAAAATGGCAGAGCCTGTGAGTGTCGAGGCGGAGCTTTATCGTGCGCATAATATTGAAAGCGAAGACACGAGTAGTCTGCGGATAATTACTGAAAAAGGTGCGGAGGTTTTATTTAATACGACGCTTTGTTCAGATACAAAAATTGATACACTTGTTACGATTGAATGTGAAAAAGCGGTGATTTTTTATTCAGCTTTTTGTAAGGCGGAAATTAAATTTGCTGACGGCAGGATTGAGAAAATCGAAGATAACGCTGAAAAACGTGTTTATATGCTCAAGAATTTGGCGGAGCGTTACGCGGCTAAAAAGCCTTATCTGGTAAGTCTTGAGACGTGCAGACCTTTTATGCTGGTGGTTAATGGGGCATTTGACTGTGTGGGCGTGCCTTATGCGATCGATAAGAAATTTTTGACTTATTCAATAGAACAAGAGCCAGCAGGGCAGACAATAAAGACTGTGATTAATGATATTGATAGTATTTTGAAAGAGGCAAATGAACAAGGCAAACTCTTTTCAGAGATTGGCGCAAAATGGGCAAGCAAAGCCAGGAAAATTGATTTAAAAGGCTATAAGCAATTTCCTTCGTTTGCTAAATTTGATTAAAATAACTCTTTAAAGTTTTTGGGCGAAGTTTTGTATATTTTTTTAAATGCCCGATAGAATGTTGACAAATCTTCATATCCCGCCTCGAAAGCGATAGCGGCTATTTCCATTTCAGTTTGTTTTAAAAGTTGTGCGGCTTTTTTGCATCTGACCGAATTGAGGAATTTTATAAAACTTTCATTCGTTAATTGCCGGCAAAGATTTGTGAATTGTCTTTGCGATACTTTAGCCAATCTTGCGGCATCGGCGAGATTATACGGCTTGTGGCAGTTTTGCGAAATAAAATCTAAAACCGATTTTATTCGTTCTTTGCTTGCGGGCTTATTTTGAGAGATGTTTTGCTGTCCTTTGCTCAATTTAGCTCTGTATATTTGAAGTACCGCAAGGCTTAAATTTTGCGCGATGGATAATTTGTAGCCGGGCGGTTTTGTGTTTTGTTCAAAAAGCATCTGGCGGAGATGCGATTTGATATTTTCAGAATGATAAAGAGGCAGTGCAAAAGGCTCATCTGAATTTAACAGATAATCGATGATGTATTTATTCAAGCCGGTCTTTTCGAGGTCGAAATAAACCGAAAAAATTGTCATCTGTTTGCGGGGCTTATCCAAAAGTTTGTGGTTTTTGTTTTTTGGAAGAATTATTATCGAATCTGATTCGATATCATACTTTTTATCTTCAAATTCGAGAGTGCCTTGACCATAAACAACAAATAAGATGCTGGGGGTTGAATGGCTGTGCGGCGAGGTGGTTTCTGCAAGGCGTTTGCGTCTGCTTTCGATCAAAATGCCGTAATCTGGTAACGAAAGTTCAATAATGTGATTATTATAATCATTCATAAGTCATTATTATATAAAAACTAAAGTAAAAATCAAGATTAAATTGCCTAAAACGCCAATATGTTTTGCCATATTCGCAAAGATTAAAATTTTGCCGGAAATTACAATGAAAGTATGAATAATTGGAAATATGCACTTACAGACTTAGATGGATTCAAATCTTTATGCGGCCAGATTGGCTGTCGTATAGACGCGATGGAAAATGTTTCAATTTTAGCGGAACCTGTTCAGGCAGGCTCGTTAGTTGTGCCAAACTCTCTTGCCGTTCACCCGATGGAGGGCGCGGATGGTGATTCTTTGGGCAGGCCGACTGAACTAACTTACCGCAGGTACAAAAGATTCGCGGCAGGCGGGGCGGGTCTGGTTTGGGCGGAAGCGATTGCGGTTGTACCCGAAGGCAGGGCGAATCCGAGACAGCTTTGGCTCAACGAAAATAGTAAAGACGCTTTTGCGCAAATGATAAAAGTGATGCGCGATGCGGCTCGCGAAAGTATGGGCAGCGGGCATAAGCCTGTAATAGTCGCACAGCTTACTCATTCAGGCAGATACAGCAAACCCGATGGAATGCCTCGGCCGCTTGTTCCGCAGCGTGATCCGTATCGTGATTCGCTTGTTCCCGAGGCGAGTCCGACTACGAACAAACAATGCAAAGTAACAGATGATTGCGTCGTTGCGGATGAATACCTTGATAATCTGATAAATGCTTATGTTCGGGCGGCGAAACTTGCTTTTGAAGTCGGTTTTGACGCGGTGGATATAAAATCGTGCCACGGTTATTTGGTGAACGAAATTCTGGCAAGCAGGAACAGAAAAGGAAAGTACGGCGGCTCATTTGAGAATCGTACAAGATTTTTGCTTTCCGTCGTTGACAGGATTCATTCGGAATTGGGCAATGATAAGCCGGTTGCAACGAGACTTGGTTTTTATGATTGCATACCGTTTCCATTTGGCTGGGGAGTTGATGAGAAAGATTATACAAAGCCCGATTTGACAGAGCCGAAAAAACTGG
>MHYA01000096.1:46177-48935 GCA_001825675.1 Planctomycetes bacterium GWF2_42_9
ATGCACGCGGCGTGCGAATAATCAATTTTACAATTGCCAATCCTTATTATAATCCACACGTTGGTCGGCCTTTCAATCAGCCTATTAAAGGCGCGTATGATGAGCCGCAGCATCCGCTTAAAGGCGTTGAACGATTGATAAATCTTGCGGGCGAAATTCAAAGTCAATTTTCGGATATCGCGCTGGTTGGAACCGGATACAGTTGGCTTCGTCAGCTTATGCCTAATATCGCGGCGGCGAGCAAACAAAACGGCAAATCGAAAATTATCGGCGCAGGCAGAATGGCGTTTGCGTATCCTGATTTCGCGAAGGATATTCTCACGAAAGGCAGACTCGATAAAAACAAAGTGTGCGTCGGATGCAGCGCGTGTACACAATTGATGCGAGACGGCCAAACCGCGGGCTGCGTCGTTCGCGATAATAAAATTTATGGCCCGATTTTCAAACAGGGCAGAATGAGCGATAAAGCGAATCTGCAAAGGCTATCGCAAAATTGTCTGCAATGTCAGGAGCCGACTTGTCAGCTTGCGTGTCCTGCCGGTGTTGACATACCATTATTTATAAAGCAATTTCTTGCCGGCGATGAAAAAGCGGCTTACTTTACTATTCGCAAATCAAATATTTTGCCGGAAGTTTGCGCGTGGCTTTGTCCGGTTGAACAGCAGTGTCAGGGTAATTGTTTGCAGAAGTTTATTGGCGATGGTGCGCTGCCGATAGCGGATATTCAAAGATACCTTTCAGAGCAGGCAAATAAAAACGGATGGTCGAAAATAAATGTGCAGGAAAAATGCAGCGGTAAAAGGATCGCGATAATTGGAGCGGGGCCGGCGGGTCTTTCGGCGGCGGCGATAGTTCTCGAAGCAGGTCATCAGGTTGCTGTCTTCGATAAAAACAATAGTTTGGGCGGAATGATTGATTCTGTAATACCTGCGGAAAGACAGGGTATCGCATTGAAACGAGAAATTGAAGCGATATTTAAAGATGTGCCGAAGTCGCGAATGCAATTGCGTTTGAATACGGAATTGAACGATAAATTCAATCTCGGGACGATAATGGAAGAAGGTTTCGACGCGGCATTTGTAAGCATCGGACTTGCTAAAGGCATTAATTCGTCTTCTGAAAAAATCGACGGGTTGTATGATGCCCTTGATTTTCTGAATTTAGCTAAAAAGCCTAACAAACTGAATCTTGCGGGCAAACGTGTCGCGGTAATCGGCGGCGGAAATACCGCGATGGACGCGGCGACAACGGCAAAGCAGCTTGGCAGCGATGATGTTTATGTGATTTATCGCAGGTCTTTTGAGCAGATGCCTGCGTGGAGTGCGGAGCGCGACAGAGCGATGGAGCAAGGCATTCATTTTCTGGTTCTTACGGCGCAATTAGAATATAAATCGCAAAACGGCAAAATAAAAGCGATCAAAGTATGTCCTACGAAACTATCAGCATCGGATAAATCCGACAGACGCAAACCGGTTGCCGATGAAAACAACGCTTATGAATTACAGATGGATATTGTGGTCGAAGCGATAGGGCAGAAGGCGGATGATTGTATTGATAAATTGCTGCCTGGGGTTGCAATAGAAAATGGGCTTGTAAAAACAACTCCGAATAGTTTCGTATCGACGCGAAAAGGAGTTTTTGCAGGCGGTGATTTAGTTCATGGCGCTTCGACAGTTGTCGCGGCGGTGGCGGAAGGAATGAAAGCAGCAAAAGAAATTGACGGATATTTGAAAGGGAAAAAATGAATGAAAATAAAGTTGCAATAGTAACCGGTGCAAGCAGAGGCATAGGAAAAGCAGTCGCGAAAGAACTTGCGTCTTTGGGTTTTGATATCGTGATTAATTATTTTGATTTCAAAGACGGCAAGCCGGACAATTCGGCGGCAGAGGAAACTCAAAAAGAAATCAAAGGCTGCCAAATATTACGCGGCGATGTCAGCAGTGCCGATGAGCGCATGGCGCTGGTTGAATTTACAAAAACAAAATTCGGGCGCTGCGATATGCTTGTTAATAACGCGGGCGTTGCGCCGGCAAAGCGAACGGATATTCTCGAAGCGACGGAAGAAAGTTTCGACAGGGTAATGAATATAAATCTTAAAGGCCCTTATTTTCTCACGCAGATTGTAGCAAACTGGATGATCGAGCAGAAAAAACAGAATCCCGAAAGAAATTTCAGAATCGTTAATACCGCGTCGATGTCGTCGTATACCAGCAGCCCGGCGAGAGGCGAATATTGTTTGAGCAAAGCGGGCGTGAGTATGATGACGATGCTTTATGCGGACAGACTGGCGGAATTTGGGATTGGTGTTTTTGAAATCCGGCCGGGAATAATAATGACCGATATGACGAGCGTGGTTAAGGAAAAGTACGATAAACTGATTGCGGATGGTTTGCTGCCGACAAAACGATGGGGCTATCCTGAAGATATTGCAAGGGCAGTCGGAGCAGTGGCGGAAGGCAGATTGGATTATTCAACGGGACAGGTAATAAACGTTGACGGCGGTTTTCATTTAAGGCGACTTTAATGCTAAAGAAAAATATAACGATTCACAGATATAATACGGTTATCATCGGCGCGGGTGCGGCGGGAATGAACTGCGCGAAAAAACTTTGTGAATTTTTTGAAGCTAAAGGTATAAACGATGCGGCGGCAAGGATTGCGGTAGTTACGCGAGGTCTGCCTTTGGGCGCATCGCGAATGAGCGGTTCGGATAAGCAGACATATTATAAGATGGGTACAAGCCCTGAAATCGCCGACA
>MHYA01000097.1 GCA_001825675.1 Planctomycetes bacterium GWF2_42_9
TAGAACCAAGTGAATCCGCAAAATACAAAATATCCACAGCATTCCATTTGTTTATTTCTTTTATCGCATTTGAAATTTGTTCCGAATTTTTACCGGCTATTTGCATCAAATTAACGCATATTTGATATCCTAATTCATTGAGTCTTTTGGCCAGAGTTTCGGCAGTCTTAATTCCTTCAAGCTGGCTGCAAATTCGTACAATATCAACAGGTGATTGGGTTTTCTTTGAAAAAAGTTCATCAACTTTAGTAATAATAGTTTTTGTATCTCCCGAAAAGTCTTTCGCATCAATCATTACCGCAATTTTACATTGTTCAGGCAGTGGCAGTTGCTGCAAAAAATAATCTCTGCAATATGCGAAAGCTCCTAGAAATTTATTTTTTGCCGGGTTTCTAAAGCCGATCTCAATAACATTTATTCCAGCGGTGGCAATAGAATGCAAATACCTGTTCACGATTTCTTTATCGAAATCCCAGGAGTTGTAATAGCCACCGTCTCTTAATGTGCAGTCTAATAAAATAAGTGAATTAGAATCCATATAAATTATTATTTCCTATTAGCGAGTTCTTTTAAAATATTGGAATCGTAATATTTTTCAAACTTTGTAGGTGTTATAATTTTAAAATGTACGCCATATTCTTCTATTTGCTTCATTGCGTCATATACCTGTTGATCTTTTTCAAGACATTCCTGCCAGGAAGCATCGTCAGTAAAACCGCTGCCATAAACATGCTGGTTTTGTTGCCCCTGTTCCAGTTCTCGTTTTCTGTAAAGTGTGTAGCCGTCCATACCGGCTATAAAAATTTCAGAAGCCCCGAATAAATGAGCGACCATTATCGCAAGACATCCTGCCGTACGGAAATGTCCGGTGATAATTCCGTCTTGATATCCAACTTTATACTCCGCTTTATCAATATAACTAACAGATATGTAATTACCTTTAAAATGTTGATTTATTAACTTAGATTTGAAATCACTGGCAAACATAATTTTTGATTTTGTATTAACACAGTTTCCAAACTCTTTCCACCTTTGTTTATTAGTCCATAAATGATAATCTGGGATATGGAAATCGGTCATTTTGTTAATGCCGATGGTAACCGGTTGTTTTTTTTCAATGAACGCTTTTATCTGTTTTTGATATTCTTTTAATGTACCACCAGCCCCAATTATCAGAAATGGTTTTCCTTTTTCAATATCAATGCAGTCAGTAATAGTTTTAAATTTTTTCTTCCAGATCCAAAACATTTTTCACCTTGCATTCAAGATAATTTCTTTGGGTTCAGCTTTTAATATTATAGCATCAATTTTGTTTATTCCAAGTACAATACAGCAGGCTGTTCGGTGATGGCCTTCATAAATTTCATAGCTTTGATTATATGGATTGGGGATGATTGGTTTGTCGATTACTGTTATTTCGCCTTTAAAGCCATTGGTTTTTATGTCGTCGAATAATGCGATAAGTTTTTTTGCTTTTTCTTTCGCGGACTTGCGGCTTTTGCCGAATCTTTTTTGCAATCGATAATACGAACTCTTATTAAAATTAAGCCAGACATCTATTCCCTTATGGTAATCCTTCAAAAGTTTGCAATGCGGCGAAATATTCATATCAAGTACATTGCCGTTATCGCATTTAACGACTGATTGATAAGCCTTAAACCTTTCAGGGTTATATTGAGCTGCGATTTCACTGGTAGAAAGAGTTTTCCTGTCTATCTCGACAAAGTCATATTTTGAATCAATGTCTTTAAGGAAATATTGTCTATTTTTAAAAGGCGTTTTTCGTTTTATATCGTAATAAATATCCTCGAAGAAGAAAGCAAGATTTTCTATAAATGAGTTTGCCATTTTCTATTTTGCTCCGGCAATTAATTCATCATAATAGTTTTCAATTCTTTTGATCATCACAGGATAATCATAATTTGTTTTCACACTCTCTCTTGCGGATTTCGTCATCTCATTTTTCTTTTCAGCAGGCATATTGAAAGCGTCAAGCATCGCCTTGGCAAGAACATCTGCATTTTCAGGTGGAGTTAAAATACCGTATTTACCGTTATTGAGGATTTCGGGGATTCCGCCGACGTTGCTCGCTATACTTAAAACGCCTGCTGCCATAGCTTCAATCAAAGTTCTAGGCAAACCTTCAGCGACCGAAGGCAGAAGAAAGCAATCAATCGAATTATAAAATTCTGGCATATTTTCGATTCTGCCGGGCAGGTAAACGGAATCCGCGCAGCCCAATTCAGCGGCCTTTTTTTCAAGGTCTTCTTTTAATTGTCCGTTGCCGGCAAAAAATAATTTTGCGTTTGGAATTTGTTTTCTAATTTTAGCGAAGGCTTCGATCAGATACATTTGGCCTTTTGTCGGTGCAAGTCTGCCCGCAGTTGCAAACAGAAACGCATCTTGCGGAATATTATATTTTTCACGGAATGCCTGGCGGTTATTATTGCCAGTTGAAAAATATTTAAAATCGATCGAATTGCCGATGTTTACAACTTTTTTTGGATCAACAGATGGATTGAATTTGACAATATCGTCTCTTGTTGCCTGGCCGACAGCAAAAATTTTATCAACGTGCGGGAATAGAAAATAATTTTGAATTTTCCTGCTTAAATTTCGTGTTCTGCCCATACCGTGAACGTGTGAAATAATAACGGGAACGCGCGCAAGCAGTCCCGCGATAACGCCCTGATACGTAGCTCTGTGATGATGGCAATGCAGAATATCGACTTGCTGTTCTTTCAAAATTTTCGCCAGCCGGAAAAATGAAAGAGGAAATATCGGCAGTTTCTGTTTTCGCGTTACGAAAAATATTTTTTTGCCGTTTTGTTCTAGCATATTCGGAATATCACTTGTTTTTGTAAGGTAAATCCCGATAGTTTCGTATTTTTGCGGATCCATACCGCAGATCACAGGGATAACGGTAGGTATATTTCCGCCGAAAGTTGGCCAGAGCCGTGCAACGATAATTTTTCCATCCTTCATAGTTTACCTGTTGCCGTACATCTGTTGATAATATTGCTGATAGTTGCCGCTGGTTACATTCGCGAGCCATTTTTTATTTTGAAGATACCAATCTATCGTGCTTTTTATTCCCTGTGCAAAATTTGTTTTCGCTTTCCAGCCGAGCTGTGAATTTATTTTTGATGAATCGATCGCATACCGTCTGTCATGGCCGGGTCGGTCTTTTACAAAAGTTATCAGCGAATGCGGTTTACCGACGGCATCGAGAATAGTTTTTACAACTTCGAGATTTGTTTTTTCATTGCTCGAACCAATATTATAAATTTCCGATGGCTTACCTTCGACCAAAACTTTCCAAATCGCCTGGCAATGATCTTCGACGTGTATCCAGTCTCGGACGTTTAAGCCGTCGCCGTAAACCGGCAGCGGTTTATCATTCAGCGCGTTGTTGATCATCAGCGGTATCATTTTTTCCGGGAATTGATACGGACCGTAATTGTTTGAGCATCTGGTGATGTTGTAGTTCAGCCCGAATGTGTGCCCGAAAGCTCGCACGAGCAAATCAGCGGAAGTTTTACTCGCTGAATATGGAGAGTTTGGCGAAAGAGGCGTTTGCTCTGTGAATTTTCCAGTCTCGCCAAGTTCGCCATAAACTTCATCGGTTGAAATCTGAACGAATTTTTGGATTTTTTTATCGCGTGCGGCTTCCAGAAGAGTCAATGTGCCGGTTACGTTTGTTTCGATGAAAACTTTTGGTTCACTGATCGACCTGTCAACGTGGCTTTCGGCGGCAAAATTTATAATTGTCTCAATTTTGTATTTATCAATCAACTGCTCAATTATTTTGCCATCGTTTATATCCGCTTTGACAAAGACGTGAGTTGGATTGTCGAGAAAACCCTCGAGATTTTCAAGATTGCCTGCATAAGTAAGTTTATCGACATTTACAATCAAACAATCAGGCTGCTGCGCAAGAACGAGTCTTACAAAATTACTGCCGATAAAACCGGCACCGCCTGTAACTAAAATATTTCTCATATTGTTTCCAAAAATCTTTCGAGAGGTTTTTGCCATATTTCGATTGGTTTGTCAAGCAAAGACTGGATTTTATCGCAGTAGAATCGGCTGTTTGCCGGCCTTGCCGCTGCGCTTTTAAATTCATCGCTCTTGCACGGAATAATTTCAGTTTTCAGCTTTAATTTTTCAAATGCGAATTTGGCGACCTCGTATCTGCTTGCATAATCTGAGGCGGCATAATGGTAAAGGCCGCGATATTTATTTTCCGCGAATATGCGAATCACGCGCGCGGCTTCCTGCGTCCACGTCGGTGAGCCGAATTGATCGTCAACAACTTTTAAACTGTCGCGCTGTTTGGAAAATGAAATTAGTTTGCTGATAAAATTATTGCCGTTTTTGCCGTAAGTCCATTGAACACGAATGACCGCGCAATTCTGATGATTTTCCATCAGAAGAATTTCACCTTCGAGTTTGCTTCTGCCGTAAGCGTTGATCGGCTTCGGAACATCGGTTTCCTCATAAGGCGAATTTTTTTTGCCGTCGAAGACAAAATCTGTGCTGATGTGAATCACATAAATATTTTTCTCGGCGGCGATCTTTGCCAGATTCTCTACCGCCTCTGCGTTTACTTTATACGCAAGCTCATATTGGCTTTCAGCTTTTTCAACGTCTGTAAACGCTGCGCAATTAATAACCACATCCGCATTATCAATTGCGGCGGACAATTGCTTTTCATCCGAGATGTCAAATTCGGGCAAATCAAACGCGCTTATATTTTGGTCGGCGTACAAAGCACGGACTTCCGTTCCGAGCATACCCTTTGCGCCGAGCAGAACAATTTTATTAGCCATCTTTGCGTGTCCAGTCGTAAGGAATGTCGTTATCGTGCGGGTGAATTCTGAACTCATCCGGTTGGCTATAATCATAAACTTCCGAAGGCGTGTTGATAATATACGCCTCATCCTGACTTACGCACATCCAGCCGTGGCAAATTCCCGGCGGAATCCGCAAAACAGCCGGGCTGTGTTCGCTCATATAAATCTGATTGACGCAGCCTTTGGTCTTTGAATCTTCTCTGTTGTCGTAAAGCCCGACTTTTATTGTTCCTTTAGCGACGTAGAAAGAATCGAATTGTTTTTTGTGCCAATGCCAGGCTTTTACAACGCCCGGATAGGTGGTCGTAAAATAGACCTGTCCAAATTTTACAAAAAGTTCGTCATCGTTCCTGATTATTTCACCGAGTCTGCCGCGTTCATCGCACAGAACTTTTACCGCTTTAACTTTTAGCCCGTCGATCAAACCGTTTGAGCCGGTAATCATCAGCGAACCTTCAGCGTAAACTTTTTTTAATGGTGCTGCCTGTTTCATATTGTTTCCTGTTTATAAAGTACAAATCGCTTTAATTAAAATTATTTTGGCGGATCATTTAAAACTAATTCGTTTGCCTTGCTTAGCGATTCGAAAGTGCCCGCATCCGTCCACCAGCCATCCATAATGTCGTATTCTAGCTGATGACTGTTGATATATGCGTTATTTACATCGGTGATCTCGAGTTCTCCTCTGCCCGATGGTTTTAGTCTTTTTATTTTTTCAAAAACCGTATTATCGTAAAAATAAATTCCTGTTACCGCGAAGTTTGTTTTCGGTTTCTTTGGTTTTTCAACAATTTTCGTTACTTTGCCTTCATTGATTTCAGCCACACCAAAACGCTGCGGATGCTGAACTTTCTTCAAAAGCACCCGTGCGCCGGTCTGCTGTTTGGTGAATTTATCAACATAAGGCTTTAGCGAATTTTTGAAAATATTATCGCCGAGAATCACAGCAAGATTGCCGTCATTGGCGAAATTTTCCGCCAGTGCCAGAGCTTGCGCGATACCGCCCGCTTCATCCTGTACTTTATATGTGAATCGGCAATTAAAATCCTTGCCCGAACCGAGCAGGTTGACAACGTGTCCCATATGATCAACGCCGGTAACTATAAGGATTTCATCGATGCCTGCCGAGGTCAGCTTTTCGACAGGGTAGTAAATCATAGGTTTGTTGCCAACGGCCAAGAGGTGCTTGTTGGTAACTTTAGTTAATGGCATCAGGCGTGAACCAGTGCCGCCGGCTAGTATGATACCTTTGATACTCACATAGACCTCCAAAAGAATTAGGATAATTGTAACAGCAAAAATATCCATTTTCAATACTGAAAAGGCATTATTTAATGAAGGAATTTCCCTTGCAATGCCGATAAACGTACAGTATATTATTTGCCAAGCTCTCGTTAAAGGGGCGTAATCGGGCCCGCAGTATCACGGCATAGCAGGCTCAAGCCTTGGACGAAGCCCAACCTTAGTCCGATAAATCTTTATTGGACAACCGTGAAAGCAGATATAGTTTAAATAGTATGGCCGAAAGCCAAACAATAGTTTTTAGTTTTTAATTTCTCTTAATTACCCGGTGGTGTAATCGGTAACACAGAGGTTTTTGGTACCTCCATTCATGGTTCGACTCCATGCCGGGTAGTTTAAACTTCAATTGTTGAGGTAAAATGTCTAAAAAAGTTGCGATAATATTGGCTGCAGGGATGAGCAGCAGGATGAACACGAAACTGCCCAAAGTTCTTCACGAAGTTTGCGGCAGACCGATGCTGGCTTACGTAATAGATGCCTGCCGTCTGGCTGGTGTTCATAAACTATATATTATTGTGGGTTATGGAAAAGAGCAGGTCATCCATTATTTCAAGGACGATAAAGATATCACCTGGATCGAACAGAAAGAGCAGAAAGGAACCGGCCACGCGGTTCTATGCTGCAAAGAGCAGCTTGCTGATTTTGAAGGCGATACCCTGATTCTTTGCGGTGATATGCCTTTGATCAGGCCGGAAATAGTCAAAACACTCGTCGATAAACACGATCACGAATCAGCCGCGGCGACTTTAGCAACTGCAATTCTTGAAGACACAAGAAGTTACGGCAGAATTATCCGCGACGGTTATGGCAATATTCAAGGTATTGTCGAAGAGGCTGACTGCAACGCACAGCAAAAATTGATAAAAGAAGTCAACCCAAGCTATTACTGCTTTAAAAATACGGTTTTGTTCGAGGCTTTGAGCAAAATCACACCTAATAATAAGAAGAACGAATACTACCTGACCGATGCTCTGCATCTAATTATTAAGGCGGGACACAAAGTTGTCGCCGTTACCGCAGTTTCACAGGAAGACGCGATCGGCGTAAACAGCCGTCAGCAGCTTAGCGAAGTCGGCAGAATTATGCAGCAAAGAATTCAGGATAGGTTCGTCAAGAATGGAGTTACGATCGTTGATCCGCCGAATACCTGGATCGATGCTCGTGCTCAAATTGGTCAGGATACTGTTATTGAGCCGTTTACATACATTCACGGTAAAGTCAGTATCGGCAATAATTGCAGGGTAGGTCCTTTCGCTTATGTTCGCGAAGGCACGGTTCTCGGCAGCGATGTAATTCTTGGCGTTTTCACGGAAGTAAAAAATTCAACGCTTTCCGATGGTGTTCGGGCAAGACATCATAGTTATATCGGTGACGCGGTTTTGGGTAAAAATGTTGATATTGGCGCAGGCGCGATCACTGCTAATTTTGACGGCCACAAAATTCAGACTACTCAAATCGGGGATAATGTTTTTGTCGGCTGCGGTACGGTTATTGTAGCACCAATAAACATTCCGCCAAATACTCAAATTGCACCGGCTTCTTCGGTAACTTCGGAAAGTTTAAAAAAGGAAACAAAGTAAAGGATTGAGATGACAATTCACAATGACATAAAAGTATTCAGCGGTTCGAGTAATCCAGAGCTTACAAAGAAAATTTGTGAGTATCTTGGGATACCTGTCGGCTGTGCGAAAATAGAAAGATTCCCGGATGGCGAAAAAATAATCAAATGCGAAGACGATGTTCGAGGCAAAGACTGCTTTGTTGTTCAGTCGGGCTGTGAACCTGTTGACGAGCATATTGTTGAGCTTTTGATTTTTCTTGATTGTCTCAAACGCGCAAGCGCAAAACGCGTAACAGCAGTTATACCTTATTTCGGTTATGCACGTCAGGACAGAAAAGACGAAGGCAGAACGCCGATCACTGCAAAGCTGATTTCGAATTTGATCGCGACGGCTGGCGCAGACAGAGTTTTGGCGATGGATTTACACGCCGCACAGCTTCAGGGCTTTTTCGATATTCCTGTCGATCATCTTTTCGCCGAGCCTGTATTAACGAAATATTTCAAAACCAAAAATTTCAAACATCTGACAGTTGTTTCGCCGGATGTAGGCAATATTAAACGTGCGGCCAGATACGTTGAGCATTTGAACGGCGAGCTGGCGATTATTCACAAACGCAGATTAAACAGCAAAGAAGTTCAGTGCGGCGCTATCATCGGAGCGGTAAAAGACAGAGATGTTTTGATGTGCGATGATATTATTTCCACGGCCGGCACGATGTGTACTGCCGCCAAACTCGTTAAAGAGCAGGGCGCAATCAGTATTTGCATCGGCGCAACGCACGGTGTGTTTGCTGATAAAGCAATTGAAAAACTCAAGAATGCTCCGATTGACGAGATTGTCGTTACAGACACTATACCGTTAAAACCGGAAGCGGCGAAACTGCCGAATATTAAAGTTCTGACGGTATCGAATATTCTTGGTGAAGCGATAAAACGCATACACAGTAATGAATCTATTAGTTCAATGTTTAAATGTCCTTTGGGGCAGTAAATTTCCGCGATGAAAAAGGTGGAACGTTTAGAATTGTACGCTGAACGCTGTAAATTGCGGATCAACGGAAAATTAAATTAAGATTATGTAATTAATTTGAGGTAAAAAAGTATGTCGAAGCAAGAGCTTATTTTAAAAGCACAAACAAGAAGTGAACGTGGCAAGAAGTCCAATGCGAAACTGCGCAAGCAGGGCAGCATACCAGCTATTATTTACGGCCACAAAAAAGAACCGCAGGCATTAGTTCTCAACGAGCACGATTTTATCGAAGTTCTTCACTACGGTAAAAAACTGATGGATATTGTGGTTGATGGAAAACCCGATAAATTCCTGCTGAAAGAAATTCAGTACGATCACCTGGGCAAAAAAATGATTCACGTCGATTTCGTTCGCGTTGACCTTAGCGAAAAGGTAACAGTTACTGTTCCGCTCGTTTTCAAGGGCACTGCCGTTGGAACGACCGAGGGCGGCGTTACTGAAGAGCATCTCGACAGCATCGAGATCGAATGTCTGGTAACAGAAATTCCAGAATCTATCGATGTGTCGATCAAGGGATTGAAAATCGGCGAGTTTATGCATGTCAAAGATATCGTGATACCGGCAGGTATGAAACTTGTTACAGACCCTGAACTGCTTCTTATCGCTTGTAAGGAACCGGTTGAAATGGTTGAGCCAAGTCCTGAAGAGGCTGCTCTTGAGCCTACATCTCCTGAAGTTATTACTGAACGTAAGCCTAAGGAAGGTGAAGAGGACGAAGAAGCTGCGAAGAAGTAATTTTGACGAGCCGGAATTTCAGCAATGGACGAAATTAGATTAATCGCAGGTTTGGGAAATCCCGGTCAGGAATATGATGGAACTCGTCATAATATAGGTTTTGAAGTAATAGATAAGCTGGCTGATAAATGTGGCGTTGATGTTTCAAAGAAAAATTTCGGCGGCATATTAGGCCAGACAGTTCTTGATGATAAAAAGTTAATATTGTTAAAGCCGCTTAAATATATGAACAACAGCGGGCAGGTAATCGCAACGGCCGCGGGTTTTTACAAACTTCAGCCTTTGCAGATTCTTGTCATAACGGACGATATGGCTCTGGAGCCGGGAATGATTCGTTTAAGAGCTTCCGGTTCGGCAGGCGGACACAACGGTCTTACCGACATTATAGAGAAGTTAAGCACCGTTGATTTTGCCCGTTTGCGGGTTGGTATCGGCGAAAAAGGGCCCGCGGTCGCGAGGGATTATGTTCTTAACAAACCCTCGAAAGAACAAAGGACGCTTTTGAACGACGCTGTTGAACAGGCAGTGCTGGCAGCAATTTGCTGGGCACAGCAGGGCGTTGACGCGGCAATGACAAAATTTAATCGAAAAAATAAATAAAGTTTTAATTTTTAAGGAGTTTAAATGGAAACCGTAACCAAAAGATTGTACGAGGCACTGTTTCTCGTTGATGCCGGCGAAGCTGCTTCTGATTGGCAGGGCATTAATGATCATATAAAGAAAATTCTCGAAAAAAATGGTGCTGAAATTTTAAGTATGCGTAAATGGGATGATAGACCTCTTGCCTACCCGATTGTCGGCAAGAAAAGAGGCGTTTACATCCTCGTTTACTTCAACGCCACTAGCGATAAGCTATCTGATATGGAACACGATATCAGACTTTCAGAAAGAATTCTCCGTTCGATGATTCTTCGCGGCGACCATATTACACAGGCTGATATGGACAAAGATACACCTGCGATACTCGCTGAAAAAGGCATTGCGAAACCAGTTGCTGCGGTTGAAGAAATCGTTGCTGCTGCCGCTGATGATGACGACGAAGTTCCGGGTATTAATGCTATAAAGGAATAAATATCCCTAGCGGATATTCGAAAGGATTATTATGGCTAGCTTCAATAAGGTTATTCTGCTGGGCAATCTGACGCGGGATCCGCAGTTATCGTATCTGCCGAGTCAGACGCCGGTTGTTGATTTTGGATTAGCAACCAACAGAAAATGGACAAGCCAGGACGGTCAGCAGCGCGAAGAAGCCTGCTTTGTTGATTGCAGGGCGTTCGGCAAACCGGCTGAAACCATCAATAAATATTGCAAAAAAGGCAAACCCCTTCTGGTTGAAGGCAGATTGACTTTCGATAGCTGGACCGGTAAGGATGGCGAAAAGAAAAGCAAGATACGGGTTACGATTGAAACTTTCCAGTTTGTATCGTCTGCACCTGGTCAGGGCGGCGGAAGCGGCGGCAGTGATTCGCAAATTCCCGCCAATGATGCCCCTATGGATAGCGGCCAGGGCGGCGGTGATGATATACCGTTTTAATTGATTTGAATTAAAATTCGAAATTTGAGATTATTTTTTAGGAGTCACTTAACGTGAGAGGCCAAAATTTTAAAAAGAAGCCGGATAAAATGAAAAAAAGAAAACGGCGCGAAAATGTTGCACAGCAGAATCAATGTAGATTTTGCCGTTCAAAAACTGAATACGTCGATTACAAAGACATTGAAGTATTGGGCAAACTGCTTACACATCGTGGTAAGATTTTCTCCCGCAAACGCAGTGGAAATTGCGCTAGCTGCCAGAGAAAAGTAAAACTGGCTATCAAACGCGCCAGATTTATGGGTTTGCTTCCGTTTACAAGTTAATCATTATTGTTTAGCCGTCGCCGCTGCGGCGACGAGTAATATTATCGGAGATTTTATATGAATGTTTTATTATGTGAAGATGTTGAAAATCTCGGCTGGTATGGAGAGGTAGTCAAGGTTAGCGAAGGTTACGCAAGAAATTACCTCCTGCCGCAGAGACTTGCGATAGTCCCGTCAGAAGCCAAGATCAAATCTATGGCTGCTGAAAAAGCAAAAAGAGATGAACAACGCAAAGTTGTTATTGAAAACTTCAAGAAAGCCGCTGAAGCTGTTGAGAACGCAGAAGTCGTTTTGGCCGCTAAAGCAAACGAGCAGGGTCATTTATTCGGTTCGATTGCTGAAAAGGAAATTGCTGCAAATCTTCGCAGCCAGGGCTTCCAGGTTGAAGATAAATTTGTTCAGCTTGACAGCCATATCAAAGAAGTTGGTGAACGTACTGTAAAACTTAAATTCGCTTATGATGTTTTTGCGACAGTAAAAGTTATAGTAGTCCCAGAAGCTGCAAGTACGGAAGCTGCAAATGAGTCCAAAGAAGGACAACAAACAGAATAATAAGGCTATGTCGGGTGGGCGGCAGTTGGATGCAACCTCTGCGCTCACTTCCAGGACGATGCCGGAATCACTCGAGGCGGAAGCCGCGGTGTTGGGTTCGATGATACTCGATCCGCAGTGCATCGGCCTAGTAGTTCAAAAAGTATCGGCGCCTTCTTTCTATCGTTTCGAACATCAAATGATTTTCGATGCGATTGTTTCTCTTTGGAATAAAAAAAGTGATACGTTCGACCTTTTGCTTTTGCGCGATGAGCTGAAGAACCGCAAACACCTTGACGAAGTCGGCGGCCCGGAATATTTGGTGAGAGTTGCCGAATCGGTTCCGTCGGCCGCTAATGTCGAGCATTATGTGCAGATCGTACAAGATAAGCAAATGATGCGCGAGCTTATCAACGCCGCAAGCGAGGTTTTAACTGAAGCCCTTGAAGATTCAGGCGACATAGCCGAAAAATTGGACAGGGCAGAGCAAAAAATATTTACAGTTACAGAGAAAAAAGTTACCAGTAGTGCCGCATCTATGAAAGAGCTTCTGACGGAAACGTTTGAAGCTATAGATAAACGTCAGGGACATCACATTACCGGCCTTCCTACCGGTTTTGCCGAACTGGACGATCTGACCTGCGGCCTGCAGAATGGCGAAATGATCATTATCGCCGGCCGTCCCAGTATGGGAAAGACCAGCTTTGCAATGAATATCGCCGAGCATATTGGCGCAGATAACAACCTTCCTGTTGCTATTTTCTCGCTTGAAATGGGTCGTCAGCAGCTTGCCGAGCGTATGCTTTGCAGTCGAGGAATGATCGATTCACAGCTTGTCCGAAAAGGAATGGTTAATGATAGCCAATATCAGGAACTCGTTCACGCGGCAAGTGAGCTTAGTGAAAAACCGATATATGTCGACGATTCGCCCGGCATTACCCCGCTGGAACTTCGCGGCAAAGCACGCAGACTTCGCAGCCGATTTGGAATCAAGGCTGTTTTCATAGATTATTTGCAGTTAATGACTATGGGCGGCTCGGTTGAGTCCAGACAGCAGGAAGTCAGCGAAATAAGCAGGTATTTGAAGGCATTGGCAAGAGAACTTGAAATGCCTGTCGTTGTTTTAAGTCAGCTTAACCGTGCTACTGAAGGTCGAGATGGCCACAGACCGAGAATGAGCGACCTGCGTGAAAGCGGCAGTATCGAACAGGATGCGGATGTTATTATGCTTCTGCACCGTGAGGATTATTATCATAGAGGCGAACCGGATTATGAAGAAACATCCTCTGCCGAAGTGATCATTGCAAAGCAGCGTAACGGCCCGACTGATACTGTCGAATTGAGCTTTAACGGTAGTCATACTAGATTTGGAAATAAAGCCAGAGTCAAGGAACCTTTTTAGTACCAACTTTAATTGATTTGTTGGTATAATACTGACCTGAATGATATGGATGGATTTGTAGAAAGGGATTTTATGTATAATTCCAGCAGCCCTGCGATTTACAGGCCGATGAAGATTTTGCTGATCTTCATCATTATATCATTCTTAAGTCATCCCCTTTTTTGCGAACCCAATTCTCCGCAAGCAGACGCTAACGCAATCATAAAATCAGATACCAATACGCCTTCAGCGCAAGCGGAACCTTATATAAAGAATACTTCTTTTGAAAACAAAATCATCGATAAAATTCTTGTTAAAGGCAATATTTACATCAAGAAACAAAAGGTGCTTTCAGCCGCCCGAAGCAGAACTGGCCAGGCTTTTTTAAGTCCGCAGGTTCAGGAAGACTGCAAAAGAATCGCCAACGTCCTTGGCGTTGAGTTTGCGTATTATAATGTCGAACCTGCCGCCGATGATAAAGTAATTCTTACGTTCGTCATTAAAGAGAAGATTGTTATTCGCAAACTGACTTTCACAGGCGATAAAAAAACGAAGGAAAGCAAACTTACTGAAAAGGCTGGTTTTCAGCGCGGCGATTATCTCGACAAACTTACCGCTTCGAACGGTGCGGAAAATTTAACCGACCATTACAAAAAAAATGGTTATCCATTCGTTAAAATTACTTACGACGATTCGAAAATAAGCGAAGGTGTTTTAGCATACACAATCGATACCGGCCCAAGAGTAAAAATCAAAAAGCTGAAATACGAAGGCAACGCTAACCTTAAAAAAGGTGAACTTACAAAAGCGATAAAAAGCAAGCCAAAGAATTTTCTGATTTTCCAGAATTATTTCAAACAGGACATTCTTGATAATGACGTTGTTGCGCTGCAAAAGGCGTATGACAGGTACGGCTATCTCGATACCAAAGTTTCATCAAAATTGAATTTCGTTAAAGAACGAAAAGGCGTTGAGGTTACTTTTGTTATTCAAGAAGGCAAGCAGTACGATTTGGAAAAGATTCTTTTCTCAGGCAATAAATTTTTATCCGATTCCAACCTGATGAGCACCTTCAGACTGAAAAAAGGCGAATTTTACAGCAATGAAAAAGCCGAGTACGATAAAGACGAGGTACTGCGGGATTATCGTCAGAGGGGTTTTGTAGATGTAAGCGTTCAGCAGTCGCGTCAGTTTGTCGGTGAAGATAAAATCAACGCCGTTTTCGATATTAACGAAGGCGATCGATACCGCATAGACAACATTAATATTTCAGGCAATAAAAATGTTTATGATAAAGTTGTCCGTCGAGTTCTCGACGAACAGGAATTCAAACCCGGCGAATGGTACAACGCGCATATCGCCAGAGGCGATGGCGAAGGTCAACTCGAAAAAGATGTAAAAGGAAATGTTTACGCACAAAGCGCGGTTATCACTCCGGTAGGCAATAAGCCCGGCAAGAAAGATGCTGAAGTACGAATCAAAGAAGGCCAGACCGGCTCGATAATGTTTGGTGCAGGCGTAAGCAGCAACGATGGTTTGATAGGTCAGGTTATTTATCAGCAGCGAAATTTTGATATTAAGAAATGGCCGAAAAGCTGGCGGAAATTTTTCTCGCAGGACGCCTTCAAAGGCGCAGGTCAGACTTTGAGAATCGCTCTTGAGCCTGGTACGGAAGTCAGCAGATATTCAGTAAGCTGGACGGATCCATATTTTAAAGATAAACCGATCGAATGGACTGTCGGCGGCTCAAATTGGGAACGAAGCAGAGAAAGCTATGATGAAACAAGAATGAAAGGCTACACCGGCTTTACACATCGCAAAAAAAATGGTTGGTATAGAAGTTTGGATTTCAGGGCCGAAAATGTAGAAATAGATTCGATTGATGACGATGCCCCGGACGATGTCAAAGACGTAAAAGGAAGTAATTTGCTCGGCGGCATCAGAATGGGCTTTGGTAGAAATACCACCGACAGCAGATATTTGCCGACTAAAGGCAAGCATTATGAAATAAGCTATGAACAGGTTGCAGGCGATCATACTTTTGGACTCGTTGAAGGTACATATCGCTGGTACAAAACTTTGAGAGAGGATTTGGCCAGACGCAAAACTATTCTCGAAACAAAATTATACGGCGGTACTGTGGTAGGCAGTGCTCCTGTATTTGAAAGATTCTACGGCGGTGGCACTGGAAGCATCAGAGGCTTTGACTATCGAGGCGTCAGCCCACGCGATGGTGGCGACAATGATCCGATCGGCAGCAAGTGGATCGTTACAGGCAGCGGCGAGATTCAGATTCCGATGTTCTCTGATAATCTCGCAGGCCTTTTATTCGTTGATACCGGTATGATCGAAACCGGCGGTGTAAGGGCATCGATCGGTATTGGTATTCAAATTATGATACCGCAGTGGTTTGGCCCTGTCCCAATGCGATTTGAAATTGCAGCGCCGTTTATGAAAGACGACGAAGACGATACGCAGATTTTCAGTTTTTCTGCAGGTGCTTTGTTCTAGCAGTGTCATCCTCGCGAAAGCGGGGATCCAAGTGTAGAGTGGGCTTTAGCCCACGCGGAATAAAAAAAGAAAGGAATAATAAAATGTTAAAAAGAAATCTTATATTCGTCGCAGCGTTGACGATGTTACTAGCTGGTGTTTTTTTTATCGAGAATTCCATAGCAAAAGAGAAATCTTTGCCGCCGGTTAGAATCGCGATTGTCAGTGTACGAGAACTTTTCGATAACTGCTCATTCAAAACTCTTACCGAAAAGGAATTATCGGCAGAAGGTGAAAAACGTTTTGCTGACATCAAAAGAATGGATCAGGAAATAGAAGCCGATAAAAATGCGATCAGCAAATTAAAAGAAAACAGCCCTGAATATATGGCCGCTCTAAAGACTGTAATGCTCAAGCAGTCGCAATTAGAAGCTGAAAAGGAATTTTATCAGCAGGATTTAACTCTCAAGGAAATGCACGGCAAAGAAGAAATTTACCGTAAAATTCTTGAGTCAATCTCGGAAGTCGCAAAAGAAAAGGGCTTCAATCTGGTTTTCAATAGAGATGATAATTATCTAAATCAGCCAGAGACTTCGCCTGCCGCTCAAAACCCGACAGATATGATTTTGACTACAAAGACGCACAAATTGCTTTATTACGATAAACAATTTGATATTACACAGGATGTTTTGATAACACTCAACAATAAGGCTCCGAAATCAAAATGACACAAACAAAGCTAACTGTAAGTCAAATAGCTGAACTTCTTAAAGCTCAACTCGTTGGCTCCGGCGATGCGGAAGTAGTCGGCGTATCCGCATTCGATATTGCTGCTCCGAATCAAATTACATTTGCGACTGACGGCAAATTATTAGAAAAAATCGGAGTATGCAAAGCCGCCGCGGTGATTGTGAAAGATAAAGTCGAATCGCCGCTACCATTGCTGATGGTAAACAATGTCGAGCGTGCGCTGATTGAGGTTTTGAAAAAATTTATGCCGCAGCTTGATAAGCCTTCGCCCGGCATACATAAATCCGCGGTAGTTGAGGAAGGCGCATTAGTTGACCCCACAGCATCAATCGGCCCGATGGCTTACATCCGCAAAGGCGCGAAAATTGGAGCTGGAACGGTAATTTCTGCCGGCTGCAAGATAGGCCAGGACGTTACAATCGGTAAAGACTGCAAACTCGACGATAATGTTGTCGTTTATCATAACTGCACAATTGGCAATAATTGTTTTATATATGCCAACTCTACAATCGGGGCTACCGGCTTCGGATATTATTTTATTGATGGCCGACACCAGTTGATTCCGCACACCGGTGGTGTTATTATAGAGGACTTTGTAGAAATCGGCGCAAACACCTGTGTTGACAGGGCGAAATTTGGCAATACAATAATCGGCGCCGGAACAAAAGTTGACAATCTCGTGCAGATTGCTCATAACGTTGTTACCGGCAAATGCTGTCTGATTGTAGGTCAAGCCGGTATCGCAGGAAGCTGTAAGCTCGGAAATGGAGTCGTTCTTGCCGGGCAGGTAGGTTTGAAAGATCATATATCGATTGGCGATATGACGCAAGTTGGCGCACAAGCCGGTGTTATAAATGATATTGGGCCAAATCAGCAAATTGTTGGTTCGCCTGCGATTGATATTAAAGAAAAATTGCGGCAGGTGCTTTTAGAACAGAAACTGCCGGAGATGAATAAACAGTTGAAACAGTTGTTAAAGAAAGTTGAGCAGCTTGAAGCCGCAAAAAACGATAGCAAGTGAGTTTAGACTTTCCGGCAAAGGAATGTTCGGAGGTCAGGACGCGAAAGTCCTTTTCAAACCCGCAGAGGTTGATTCGGGCATAGTTTTCGTGCGTATGGATATGCCTGAACCGATGCGCATTGAGGCAAACACTAAAAACATCGGCCAAAGAAGCAGAAGAACCGCGATCATCAAAGGCGATGCAAGCATCGAGACAATAGAGCATTGTCTGTCAGCCGTAAACGCGCTTGAAATAGATAATATCACTATTGAAGTTGAAGGGCCGGAACTTCCCTGTATGGACGGCGGCACGCTTGAGTATTTCAAAGCATTGAAAAAATGCGGCAGCATCGAACAACCCAAACCGAAAAAGGAAATGACAATTTCCGAACCGGTAATGCTTACCGAAGGTGATGCTTCGATTTATGCTCTGCCCTGTGCGTCAGATGAATTGCAGATTACGTATGATATGGATTATACCCAGCACACTGGCATTGGCAGGCAGATGTTGAGCTGTTCGCTGACGACTGATTATTATGAACAAAACCTCGCGCCGGCAAGAACCTTTCTTCTCGAAGCCGAAGCGCTGCAATTCCAGTCTCACGGCATCGGCACGCATTTAACCCCGAAAGATATTCTTGTTATCAATTCTGATGGGCCGATCAAAAATAGTTTCAGATTTCCGAATGAATGTGTACGGCATAAAATTGTCGATTTGATTGGCGATATTGCTCTTGTTGGAAGAAGAATCAAAGGCAGAATCGTCGCTTATAAAAGCGGTCATAATCTCAATCAGATGCTTGCCAAAAAACTTGTTCTGCAGGCTGAACAGCAGGACAGGGTTTCAAAAGCAGGCACGGATGCTCTGCTGGATATTCGCAGAATTCAAAAAATATTGCCGCATCGTTATCCTTTTTTACTGGTTGACAAAATCATCGAAATAGATGGCGATCGGTTAATCAGAGGCGTTAAAAACGTTACGTTCAACGAATTATTTTTCCAGGGTCATTTCCCCGGAACGCCTATTATGCCGGGTGTTTTGATTCTTGAAGCTCTCGCGCAGGTCTCCGGTCTGCTGTTTGCGCAAAAACTGGAACACACCGGCAAGCTCGCGCTGCTGCTCGGTATGGACGCTGTAAAATTGAGAAAAACTGTCGTACCCGGCGATCAGCTTATCCTCGTTTCTGAAACATCGCGAATCAGAAGTAAAACCGCGGTTTGCAAATGCACTGCCCTTGTTGGCGATGCAAAAGCCGCTGAAGCGGAAATTATGTTTATGCTCGTTGATGACGAGACCGTTTAATATTCATTTTCAGGAAAATATAGAAATGACAAAAATTCATCCAACTGCTGTAATTGAACCGAGTGCAAAAATTGGCAACGATGTTGTGATTGGTCCGAATTGCTACGTCGATTCCGGCTCGGAAATCGGCGACGGCTGCATTCTCGATGCGAATGTTGTTATTGGTAAAAACGTAAAAATCGGTCAAAAGAATGTTTTTTATCCGAACTGTGTTATTGGCCGAAATCCTCAAATGCTCGGTGCGACGCCGGATACCATCTGCGGCGGTCTCGAAATCGGCAATAGCAATATGATTCGTGAGTTTGTTACAATTCACCCGAGTATTTATTCAGACAGCAAAACTATAATTGGCAATAATAATTTGATTATGGTCGGCACACATATCGGCCATGACTGCATAGTAGAAGACAAAACTGTTTTGAGTAATGTAACCCAAATAAGCGGACACTGTAAAATTGAAACGGGCGTCTGGCTTAGCGGTTCTGTTTTGATTCAGCAGTTCACGACCATTGGTAAATGGGCGTATTCTGCGGCGCTTGCGGGTATCAATCACGATATTCCGCCCTTCTGCGTTGTCAGCGGCCATTATCCGCCTGAAATCAGGATTATTAATAAACGCGGCTTGAATCGTGCGGGTCTGAACGAACAGCAGCAAAAAGCTGTTACTGACGCGTTCAGATTTATTTTTAGAAACAAAGCAAAGACGCCTATTATTGAAAATGCAAAAGAATTGGCCGCAAAAGGCGGTCTTGACGAAAATGTACAGGCGATAGTTGACTGTATTTTGAAAAGCAGTCTGCATCGGCACGGCAGGTATCTCGAATCTTTAAGAAGAAAACATTAAGTTAAATCTCTGTGTTCTCTGTGAACTCTGTGGCTAATTTATAAATATAAACTCTGTGGCAGAATTATAATGGAAAAAATCAGAACAGCGGTTATTGGTGCCGGCAAAATGGGGCACATTCATTCCAAGGTCTTGAGCAAGTTACCGCAAAGCGATTTGGTAGCTATTGTCGATGTGCAGGAAGAAAAGGCGAAAAAGCTCGCCAAGGAATTTAAATGCCAGGCATTTTTAAATCCTGAAGACCTTATTGGAAAAGTTGACGCTGTTACTATTTCTGTCCCTACGAAAAAACATCTCGAAATCGCGGAGATTTTGATAAAGAATAAAATCGCGGTTCTAATTGAAAAGCCGCTCGCTGCAAGCGCTGAAGAAGGCGAAAAAATTGTCGCTCTCGCGAAAGAATACGATACGGTCGTTGCCGTCGGTCATTCCGAAAGATGCAATCCGGTCGTACAGGCAATGAAGCGTTTGAAAATTGAGCCGAAATATATCCAGGCCGAACGAATCAGCCCCTATTCTTTCCGTTCAACGGATATTGGCGTTGTTCTAGATGTGATGATTCACGATATCGATATAATTCTTGCTCTTGCCCAAAGTCCGGTCAAAAGCGTCGATGGTTTCGGTTTTAATGTGATCGCCGATACTGAAGATATTTGCAACGCGAGAATATTTTTTGAAAACGGCTGCGTGGCCAATATTACTGCTTCAAGATTAGCCCTGAAAACCGTAAGAAAAATCCGTGTTTTCAGCAGGCAGGCATATTTGAGTTTGGACTTCTTCAAAAAAGAGGGAATCGTCATAAAGACAGATGGCAACGTTGACGTTGTAAAATGGGTCAAGGAAAAACAAGCACTCGGTAATTTTGATTTCACCGGCGTTAATTGGCCCGACCTGCTTCACATTGAGCAGTTGAATATTGAAGATAAAGAACCGCTGCGTGTTGAGCAGGAATCATTTTTAGCTGCTGTCGCCGATAGAACCAAACGTCCAGAAGTAACAGGCGAAGAAGGTTTGGCCGCTTTGAAGTGTGCCGAAGCGATTCTCAAATCCATAACATCCCACAAATGGGAGTAACCTAATCTTTGATCGTTGACTTTAATCTGCTAACCGTCTGATGTGCCAATCTGCTTGGCTCCGGCAGTCTGTATTTACCGCAGCATTGAAGAACAATCCTTTCAGCATCTTCCAGCCTGCATTTATGCCCGACAGAAACAAACACCGGCTTTACATTATCTCTCGTCCGCAAAACCGAACCAATGATTTCGCCTTTGTCCATTAGCGGACTCGATGAACCTTTTCGTCCCAAAGGAGTATTAAATTCACCGAGCAATCTGCTTTTAGCACAGCCGATTGTTGGAATATCGAAGAATACGCCGAGATGACAAGCGATACCAAAACGCCTTGGATGTGCCGTTCCCTGACCATCAACTATAATCGTGTCAGGAGTCGTTTTGAGTTTTTCCGCTGCCGCCAAGCAAGCCGGTGATTCTCGGAAAGATAAAAGCCCCGGGATATATGGAAAAGTAACCGGCAGAACCGAATAAGCTGCTTCAATGATTTGAAAATTATCCGCCGAAAGGACGATTATGCAGGCGATGACATTTTTTTTATCCTTGCTGAAAGCGCAATCAACCCCGGCAACAGTCTGGATTTTTTTATCGAATTCACATTGAATAATGTTATCAGCCAGTGTTTTTTGAAGTATAACTGCTTCTTTAGGTGTAATTTCCCATTTATGTAAGTTCTTTATCTTCATAGGATTATTGTTTTAATATTTAAGTATTTTACTTCTTGCACGATTTTGGTACAATGGCCAAATTGGTTTATTCTCTGATTTCTCTAATACGTACGTATAGTAACTTAAGGTAATGAAAATTCATTGGTTAGCCCCGTCAACATTTCAATTCCCTTGCGGGAACTTTGACGGGGTAATAAAAAATATGCAGAAATCTATAAAAATAATAGGCGCCAATCAGCACAATCTCAAGAATATAAGTGTCGAGATACCGCGCGATAAATTCGTAGTTATCACAGGCATCAGCGGCAGCGGCAAAAGTTCACTCGCGTTCGATACGATTTACGCCGAGGGCCAGCGGAAATATGTCGAATCATTAAGCGCGTATGCTCGCCAGTTTCTCGAACAGATGCAAAAACCAGATGTCGAGCATATTGAAGGTCTGCCCCCGACGATCGCGATTGAACAGCGAAGCGCGTCGAGCAATCCGCGTTCTACCGTCGCCACCACAACTGAAATTTACGATTATTGCCGAGTGCTTTTCGCAAGAGCTGGTACGCCGCATTGCTGGGTCTGCGGCAAAGAGATCACCAGTCAGCACGCATCGCAGATTGTCGAAAATATAATGTCCTTACCGCAGGATACAAAAATTCAGATTTGCTCGCCGTTAATTCGCGGCCAAAAGGGCGAGCATCGCGAGATATTTACAAAAATTCAAAGTGAAGGTTTTGTCCGTGTTCGTCTCGATGGCGTTATTTACGATGTTAAAAATATTCCTAAACTCGACAAAAATAAAAAGCACGACATCGCCGCGGTCATTGATAGATTGATAATAAAAGATACGATTCGTGTCCGTCTGACGGATTCGATTGAAGCCGCGTTAAAACTCGGCGAAGGCCTTGTCATTATTATGGCACAGCAGCCTGCCGACGGCAAACAGAACGGCGGGGATGGGGGATGGAAAGATTTGCTCTTCAGCGAAAAATTCGCCTGTGAAGAGCATCCGCAGGCATCGTTGGAAGAACTATCACCTCGCTTGTTCAGTTTTAACAGTCCGTACGGCGCTTGTCCCGGCTGCGATGGTCTCGGCCAGATTCTCGAATTCGATGAAGACCTTATCGTTCCCGATAAAAATCTCACGCTCGAAAACGGTGCGATAGATGCCTGGCGAAAAGGCGGCAAAAGAATGAACATTTATTACAGTGCGATGATTATCAAATTCTGCGAAGATTTTGAAATCAGCCGACAGATGCCTTTTGCCAAAATTCCCGCGGATATTCGAAAAATCCTTATGCGCGGCACAAACGAGCAGGATGAGAAAAAATACGGAACTTATTTTGAAGGTGTTATCCCCAATCTCAATCGCCGCTGGCAAAATACCACAAGCGAATTCGTAAAAGCTCGCCTGCACGGCTATTTATCCGAACAGCCTTGCCGAACGTGCGAGGGCACAAGAATGCGGAAAGAAGCGATTGCCGTAACTGTTGGCGAAAAAAATATCAGCGAAGTTACAAATATGAGCGTTGAGGATGCGCAGAAATTTTTCAATGATTTGAATTTGGGCGGCGAAAAAGCGATAATCGCTACAGCTCCTCTGAAAGAAATCAAGGCACGATTAAAATTCCTTTTCGATGTCGGCCTGGGTTATATCACGCTCAACAGAACAAGCGCAACCTTGAGCGGCGGTGAAGCGCAGCGAATTCGCCTTGCCACGCAAGTCGGCAGCGGCCTTGTCGGCTGCTGTTACGTTCTCGACGAACCAACTATTGGTCTGCATCGGCGTGACAACGACCGTCTGCTTGGAATTTTACGCAGGCTCGCTGAAATCGGTAATACGGTACTGGTAGTCGAACACGATGAAGATGTGATCAAAAGTGCAGACTATGTTATCGATATTGGCCCCGGCGCAGGCGATCATGGCGGTGAAGTAATTGCCGCTGGTTCAATGGATGATATTTTCGCTGCCCCGCGATCACTCACGGGTGAATACCTTTCGGGCAGAACAAAAATTGAAGTTCCCCCCCGCCGCAGAAAAGTCAGAATGACAAACTGCATCGAAGTAAAAGGCGCAGCAGAGAATAATTTGAAAAATATTGACGTGAAATTCCCGCTTGGCGTTTTCACCTGCGTTACCGGCGTTTCAGGCTCCGGCAAAAGTACGCTCGTTACAGATATTCTGCTCAAGGGCCTTTGGCGTAAACTATATTATACGGGCACAAAACCAGGCAAACACAAAAATATCCTCGGCACAAGTCAGGTTGATAAAGTGATCGAGATCGACCAA
>MHYA01000098.1:0-14919 GCA_001825675.1 Planctomycetes bacterium GWF2_42_9
ATTCATGCGGTTATACCTTTTCTTGAATTGCTCTAGTGATTATTTGAAGAAAAGATGGGCGTGCGGGGGGTATGTGGTGGGTGGTTTAGTTGTGGATGAAGCAATTCGGTTATTTTTGAAATTGACGAATAAAGTATTCATTTATATACTTATGTGATCTAATAGGCGGGAAAATAATTCCAGCATTAGAAATGCTGGTTTTGAGTCAGGCGCAATGAGGCGCAATTATGAGTAAAATCTCACCTGTGATCTATGACATGGCAAGGCGATTAATCGCTTTTGAGGCATCGCAATCAAAATCATCTAATCCAAATGCAAATGCAGTTGCGCTGGTCTGCGATAAACTGCGTATTGACCTTGCAAAACTGGCGGGGTCTGCAGGTTTTGCGTCTCTTTTATCCAGGGCTTTGCAGATGGCAAAAGCCAAGGAGCCCGCATTGAAGGATGTTGAGGTTCGGGCAGACGGCACTTTGGATGGAATAGATATGATCGCGGACACAGGAGACAATGGTGGAATAATCCTGGTTGCGCAATTTTTGGAACTGCTGGTTACTTTCGTCGGCGCCCCTTTTACAGGGCGAGTGGTGCATGGCATCTGGCCGCAAATACCCGCCGATACCACTTATTTGAAAGACGAGGAAAGATCATGAGCAAGAAAGAAAAGGTAAATATTGGGAAACTCCCGACTGGCGTGCCTGGTCTCGATGAGATCTTAGGCGGGGGATTGCCGGAATATTCATTTAACATAATCGCGGGTGCTCCGGGATGCGGCAAGACGACACTGGCGCATCAAATTGTGTTTGCCAATGCGACGCCCGAGCGGCCTGCGCTTTACTTTACGGTACTGGGTGAACCGGCGATCAAGATGCTGCGCTATCAGCAGCAGTTTGAATTTTTCGACCAGGGCAAGCTAAATTCCTGTATTCGCTTCATCAACCTGAGCCAGGTGGTATTGGAAAGTGATCTGGATGGGGTACTGGCCGCGATCGTCAAAGAGGTCAACGCGTGCAATCCGGGCATTGTGGTAATGGATTCTTTTCGCACCGTGGTACGTAGGGTGCAGGGCGGCGGCAGCGGTGAAATGGAACTTCAGGGTTTTGTGCAGCGGCTTGCGCTTCATTTGACAAGCTGGCAGGCGACGACGTTTCTCATCGGTGAATATGTGGAGGGGGAACTCCGCGATAACCCGGTGTTTACCGTGGCGGATGGCTTACTGTGGCTTTACCAGCAGGTGGAGCGAAACTCGATAACGAGAAAATTGCAGGTGATGAAATTGAGAGGGCAGGCGTCATTGCCGGGCCTGCATACGTTCCGCATCACCGAATCGGGCCTGCAGGCGTTTCCTCGCACTTACGGTCTTGAAAGAAGCGCAGAGAGACCAGCGGCGCAGCAGCGTCTTTCGTGCGGTGTCGCCGAACTCGACAAAATGCTCGGAGGCGGTATACCGGAGGGAGACAGTGTGCTAATCTCTGGTCCATCGGGAACGGGGAAATCGGTGCTTGCGACGCAATTTATCGGCGAGGGCCTCAAGCGGGGAGAACCGGGAATTATTGTGGTCTTTGAAGAGCGGCCGAAGGAATATATTAGGCGGGCTGATAACTTCGGCATTGACCTGAAAAAGCCACAGAGTGAGGGAAAGCTGGAAATCTTGTACCTTAGGCCGCTGGATCTTTCGGTAGATGAGACGGTGCATGAGATACTTTTGGCGGTTGAGAGAATAGGCGCAAAGCGGGTAATAATCGATTCACTGTCGGGATTTGAAATTGCGCTGGCGCCGAGCTTTAGGGCAGATTTTCGTGAATCGCTTTACCGGATGATCGGAGCACTGGCGAGAAGCGGCATTACAATCTTGAGCACGATGGAGTTGGAAGAAACACTTACTACTGTTTCTTTCAGAAGCTACGCTGTGTCTTTCCTGACCGACGATATCATCCACCTGCGTTATATTTCCATCGATGGCCAGCTTCGTAGAATTATGGTGGTGGTCAAGATGCGCGGCGGCGACCACAGCAAAGATATTCGCGAATATGAGATCAAATCCAAAGGCGTTGTAATAGGCGAAAGGCTCAAGGGTTATCGCGGGCTGATAAGCGGGATACCGGGGCCGTGGGAGACAGTGAGTAGTGATTAGTGAGTAGAGATTAGTGAGTAGAGAGGAGTGAGGAGTGAGTAGAGAGGAGAGGGGCTGGTAGGATTTCTGAGTTATAGGGGTATGTTATGGGCGGAAACACTAAGGCAATTGAGCAGGATTATGGGGTGGACCTTGCTGAATTCCCGCTGTACTTTTCGGCAAAATCGCCTCAGCCTATGGTTGCCGTTGAAGGCAAGACGCACATCGTGCGATATGTTAATAATGCTTTCGAGAAGCTAGTGGGCAAAAACCGGTCCCAGCTTTTGGGCCATCTCTTTGAAGATGCCGTGCCGGAGGGAAAGGAAAATGGATGTTTGCCGCTTCTTGATCGTGCTTTCAGCACGGCGAATCCAGAGACTTTAATAGAGCAGGAACATAGTAAATTTGCTCCGCCGGTCTATTGGTCATATTTTGTATGGCCGATACTGGGCGGACCCGAGCAGTGCCCAGTGGGGGTCATGATCCAGGTAACAGATGTGACGGAAATGGCGACTTTCAAAAGACGTTCGATGGAAGCTAACGAGGCGCTGCTGATCTCTTCAGTAAGACAGCATGAACTCACGGAGATAGTCGAGCAGAATGCCGAAGAACTACGGCTGAAGACAGCGGAGCTTGAATCAATAATTGGTGTGGTTTCGCATGATCTCAGGGCACCTTTGGTAAATGTGAAAGGTTTTAATAATTTCATCAAAGAGGATATCGCTTCAGTCAAGAAGGTGCTTTCAAGTATGGATATTCCCAATGAAATACGCAAGCAGCTTGACGAGGTTTTTGATAAAAGCATTCCCGAAGCAAGCGGTTTTATCGAATCCAGTGCCAATTCAATGGATATACTGGTGAGATCACTTGTAGAGGTCGCCAAGGTTGGCCTGGCTGAAATTAACCCTCAAAGCCTTGATATGAATGAAATACTGCGAGTTACTGCCGGGAATTTGGAAATTAAGTTTAAGCAAGCGGATGCGCATATCCAAATGGATTACCTCCCGCCTTGCTGGGGAGACAAGGTCCAGGTTGCAGGTATATTCAGCAATTTGATCGATAACGCAGTCAAATACCTTGATCCCGGTCGGCGGGGGAAGGTTCAGGTGAGCGGGGAAATTAAGAAGGATCGAGTGGTTTATTGTGTTGAGGACAACGGCATAGGCATTGCGCCTCAAGACCAGGGCAAGGTGTTTGAAATATATACGCGGCTGGCAGAAAAATCCCATGCCGGCGGCGAGGGTATGGGACTTACACTCGTAAAACGCATGTTAGACCGCAATAATGGCCAAATCTGGATCGAATCTGAAAAAGGCAGAGGAAGCAAGTTTTTTGTTGCGCTTCCAGTGGCTCCGAAGAGCAATCAAAGTGCTTAGTGCCTAGTGCTTAGTGCTAAGAGGCGGTCACAAGTCACAAATAGGAAATAGGCAATAGGCAAGAAGTGCGGAAGTGCTTTAAGAGAGGGCGGTCACAAGTCACAAGGAGGGAAAGGCAAGAGGCAAAAGGCAAAAGTTTTTTTCTGAGCAGGTAGTTGCGTGATTGCCTGGTGGGTAAGGGGGTATTAGAATGCGGAAATGAATCATAAATTTATAGCGATAGCTGTTTTTGCGGCAGCTTATATTTTGATAATTGCGTTCTATCACAGGAAGGCGTACACGGTATGGGGGGCGTGCGCGGTGCTTTTGGCGGTGGGGGTGCTTGGGCTGAGGGAGGCGCTTTATGCGGTAAATTGGAATGTCATACTGCTTTATTTCGGGATGCTGTTCGTAAGCGAGGTGTTTTTATATTCCAAGATGCCGGATTATCTTGCGACGGTGTTCGCGTCTAAGACATCCAATACGGCTATCGCGATGATGGTGATATGCGCGTTTACGGGCGGGCTGTCGATATTTCTTGAAAATGTGGCGGTGGTGCTGCTGGTTGCGCCGATAGCGATCTCCATATCGGCTAAATGCCATATTACGCCGGTGCCGTTGTTTATCGGGATGGCGGTGTGTTCCAATCTGCAGGGGACGGCGACGCTTATCGGCGATCCGCCATCGATGCTGCTGGGGGCGTTTGCGGGGTTGACGTTCAATGATTTTTTCTGGCTCAAAGGCAAGCCGGGTATATTTTTCGCGGTGCAGGTGGGGGCGGTAACCGGGCTGGGCGTTTTGTATTATTTTTTCAGGCGGCATCGCAAGGGCATGCCGGAGCTTGCAAAGACTCAATACATATCGCTGGTGCCAAGTGTGCTGGTGGCTGGGCTTGTGGGGATGCTGATCTATAGTTCATTCATTGAAAATCTTCCGGCGATAACGGCAGGGGCGCTGTGCTGTATTTTTGGTGCGATCGCGACGGTGTGGTATCTTTGGCACGCGAGGCGGCTAGATGTGCATCGGTTCGCGATGACGCTGGACTGGCCGACGGGAGTGTTTCTCATTGGTGTTTTTATACTGGTGGAAAGCCTGGCGGCGACGGGGGTGATCGCGGATCTGGCAGCGGGGATAATTTCGATCACAGGCTCAAACAAAGTCATGGCGTATTTGATCATCGTGTGGCTTTCGGTGATGGTGAGCGCAGTTGTGGATAATGTGCCGTTCCTGGTGGCGATGCTGCCGGTGACGAAGATAATTTCAGATCATATCGGCGCGAGCGAGTACCTGTTTTATTTCGGGCTGCTGATCGGGGCGAGCGTGGGCGGCAATATAACGCCGATAGGGGCTTCGGCGAATATTGTGGCAATGGGCATTATCAAGAAGCATGGTTATGAAGTGAGCTTCAAGGAGTTCGTAAGGATAGGTCTGCCGTTTACAATCGCAGCGGTGTTGCTGAGTTCGGCGTTTGTTTGGTTTTTTTATGAGTGAAACGGTTTTGTTGCGGGTTTTCGAGTTACGAGTTGCGGGTTGCGGGTTAGGAAAATGCCTTTTATCCACTGTTTAGGCTTTGGTAAGGACACGAGAATTGCGAACTGCGGGGTTGTGCGATTACGGGGCGGGTGGTTATAATTCGAGGAATGAAAACGGCTGAGGACAGGCTAAAGGGGCATCCTGGTTTGCGTACGCGGATCGGGGCGGTTTGGAACAGGCATGTTCGAGTTTACGGCAAGAACATACTGAGTAACGGTCTGCCGCCGTTTTTTGAGCCGTTGATATTTCTTGGGGGTGTTGGGATCGGGCTGGGCAAATATATTGCCGAAATGGATGGGCTGCCCTATATCGAATTCCTGGGGTCGGCACTGCTGGTAACGACGGCGATGTTTACGTCGGCGTTTGAATGTTCATACGGCACGTTTATCAGGCTAGAGTTCGATAAGGTTTATGACGGGATGCTGGCGGCGCCGATAACGGTTAAGAATCTGCTCATCGGGGAAATACTCTGGGCGGGGACGAAGGGGTTGTTCTTCTCGTTTGCGGTACTTTGCATACTGGCGGCGTTTGGCATTATTCATTTGCCAAGGGCGCTGCTTGCGCCGCTTGCGGGGTTTATTACAGGGCTGATGTTCGGGTCGCTTTCGCTGCTGGTGACTTCCTACGTTAAAACGATAAATCATTTTACGTTTTATTTTACGGGGCTGCTTTCGCCGATGTTTTTCTTTTCGGGTGTGGTTTTTCCGATAACGGATCTGCCAAAGTCGCTGCAGATAACGGCGGAGTTTGTGCCGCTTACGCATTCGGTGCGGCTGGTGCGGGCGATAATTGTGCCGGGACATGGCGGGGGGTGGGAGTGGAGCCTGGCGTATATTATTGTGTTTACCGCGGTTACGGGGTATTTTGCTATTAAAAGGCTTAGCAGGAGGCTGATTAGTTAGCTCTAAGTTCTACTCTGTATAAAATATTTTATCTCGCCCTTTCAGGGCTTTATACATGTTTATGTTTAACCCAGGGCTGCGCTTCGCTCCACCCTGGGCTATCGAATTTAGCCCTTTCAGGGCAAAGAACACAGCCTAGCTGCGCTAGACTGTGCCACAAGAACCGACTTCGGGTTCTTTCAGAGCTAAAGATGAAAGCTTTTCTACAAAGCACAAAGTTCAAAGTAGTAAGTTCAAAATGCGAAGTGCTCAGTGCAAAAGTGCATGATAGTGCAGATGAAGATACAGGTTTCAGGAGGGGGTGTGAAAAAAATGGGTGCAATGGGCGGGGGCGGGGGATAAAATAGGAAGAAGTGCGGAAGTGCTTGAATACGGAATGCAGGGCAGATATTTCTAATTATTGCTGAAAGGATGGTTATGGCAAGAGTAAGGATGCTTTTGGCAGTGGTGCTGTGTTGCGGGGTTATTGGCGGGTGTGTTGGTGCGGGTTCTGGTTCGGCGGGTTCTAAAAGCAGGGCTGGGGGCGAGATCATCAGTGGGCAGGGGCAGGTGCGGCATATCGAGCTTGAAGGCGGGTTCTGGGGTATTGTGGCGGCGAGCGGTAAGTATGAGCCGATGAATCTGCCGGCGGAATTCCAGGTGAATAAACGGGATGTGGTTTTTAAGGCAAGGCTACGGCCTGATGTGAAAACGTTTCATATGTGGGGTAAGCCTATTGAGATACTTGAAATAAAATAAAATTTGTTGCGAGTTGCGGGTTGCGCGTTTCGAGTTTGTAATGTCCGGGATTGTGCAGAAATTATGTAATCACTTTGAATGACCTGCACCGGAAGTTCTGAGGCATGAAAGGGGGTTTTATGCGGGCGCTTATATTGCTGGGCGAAGGGTTTGAGGATTTGGAATTTTTTTACCCGTATTTTCGGCTTCTTGAGGAGGGGTTTGAGGTGGATGTGGCTTCGGGGTCTGTGGGCGGGGTTAAGGGCAAGCACGGGTATTCGTTCGAGGTAAGCAAGACGTACGATGATGTGGACGCGGCGGATTACGATCTGCTGGTGCTGCCAGGGGGGCAGGGGCCGGAAAAGGTTCGGCTAAATACGACGGCGCTGGGGATAGTGCGGCAGATATGGCAGGGGCAAATAACGGTAGCTTCGATATGTCACGGTATCCAGATATTGATTTCCGCGAACCTTGTCAAGGGTAAGCACGCGACTTGCTGGCCAGGGGTTAAGGATGATCTGATCGCGGCGGGGGGGATTTATGAGGATCGGCCGGTTGTGATAGATGAGCAGCTTGTTACGAGCAGGGAGCCGTTCGATCTGCCTGCGTTTTGCGATGGAATTTTCCGGGCGCTTAAGATCAATAACAATACGCATTAGAAGTTTTAGAACTGCGGGCTTTTAGGCTCATATACCCGGCGCAACGTATAGTTAATTAGGACGAGATTTAGTGCGAAGGGGGTGAGTTTTATGAGGCAGTTCTGGCAAAGCGCGAAAACCGGAGAGATATGGGTTATTGAACTCGATGAGCAGGGTCATGTTATCGGCAACACAGGGCCTGTGTATTCCGATCCGTATATGCGTTCGGAGGAAATGGGGGAAGAAAATACCGAAGATACGCTTGCGGTAAGGGATAATGAGTGGGTAGAGGAACATAGGGGCGAGTTTATCGTGTTCGCGAATGAGGATGAGATATAAATGACGTAATTATTTGGGTTGACGACATACGAGTATTTGATTATTCTACCGGTTCTTGCCGAAGTGGCGGAACTGGCAGACGCGCGGGATTCAAAATCCCGTTCCCGCAAGGGAGTGAGGGTTCGATTCCCTCCTTCGGCAGTCTTTAATATCGGGATTACTCTTAATATCAAGCCTAAAAACCTACTTTAACCAATAGGTTGCCAAATTTAGCCGGTTCTGTTCGAGAAGGGCGGGACTGACTCGCTTTATACAAAACAGATAAACAGAGCCATATGTTGTTTGCTTGTGAAAGATCGGCATAACTGCTTTTAAAATCAGAGATTTACAAGTATACTTCTATATTGGAAAGTTGCGCATGAGTTTTTTGTACCCACGCCATTCACAAATGTTTCTCTAAAATTATCGTCGATTGTCTGCGAAATGTGCTGTTTCGTCCACATCTGGAATCAAAATGCAGCCTTCTTTCCCGAAGGGCAAAATCTGACTAGCTAATCACGAATCCAACTTCGTCGCAACTTCTTTTTGAAAAGGTATTTAAATCATGTTTTCTTCATTTCAAAAGGTTCAGCTTTCAAACCCTTTTTATGGACCTTTTAAAGTATTATAACAGTTCCTGCCCTCAAGTGCCCAGCAATGGTCCACGAACAATAGATTTGCCATTGAATAACTTATTGTGTTTCAAAAACTATGATTTATTAATAATTAAAGCAATGAGAATAAAAAAACATTGACAATTGGAATTAAAACAATATAATCAATTTATACTTTATTAAGGGAATCAATTCGAATGGAAACCGTTGCTGCTAAACACGTAGCTAAAAATAGCTCCTCAGCAGGAAATTTGCAGAAATTCCTGTATTCACAGATTCGAAACGGACAATTAAAGCCTGGGGAAAAGATTCGCACCGCAAAATTAGCAAAAGAATGGAATGTAAGCGAGGGAACTGTAAATCAGTCTCTCCATATTCTGGCCGCAACGGGATTGCTTGTTCGCAAACGCCGTGCAGGAACGTTTGTTGGCGACAATTCTTCACTTTCTAGTAATGTAGCTGAGACATCAAATACGATTGCGTTATTAATTCCGGACTTGTTGAGTCCTGAGTTTTCCTGTCTTACACAGGCATTGCAGGCAACCGTGAAAGAACTCGCGTATAATGTTATAGCTTTGGGTGCGGAGCACGAAATTTCGAATTACGTCCATTATATTCGAGATCAGATAGATAATAAAGTTGCTGGTATAATATTGATTCCACCTCTATACGGTAATATTCCGACTGAGTCCTTAATCGAGCTATATAATAGTAAAATTCCGGTTGTCACGTGTTTTCGAGGTCTTAATGGCTTTGGCTGGCCACTGGTGCGTACGGACACAGTTTACAATACCGAGATTGCGGTAAAGCATCTGTGCGAAATCGGCCGTAAAAATATTGGATTTGTATGTCTTGAATCCCCATTGGACCATTACGGATTGGTTAAAGAACATGTATTTATCAGCACGCTGGATGCGTACGGACTATCGTCTTCTTCAAAAATGAGAATTGTCCTGCCAAAAGGTAGAACGCCAGAAAAAATGTGGCTTTTTAATGCTATTGCACAGATTGAAAAATGGCTTGTTAGTAATCCCCATATTGACGCAATCTGTTGCATGCATGATATGGGTGCATGGGCAATTATTTCAGCTCTTGCCAAAATGGGCAAAAGTGTGCCCGAAGATATTGCCATTGTCGGAAATGGTGATTTGCTACAGTTTTTCGGAGTCACAAACAGCGATCTTACAACGGTAGATATGTGTTACAATAAATTTGGGGCAGCTATGCTCCAGATGATCTCAGACGTTAGGCAAGGCAAAACACCTGAACCAGAAATTCTTATTCAAGGCAGCCTTTTGGTTAGGCATTCCACCATCATCTGATTTAAGACCGGCACTCCGTTGCGCTGGTATATTTAGTGAGAGAATTTAAAAGGAGGATTATGATGAACAAGTTTTTAGTGTCACTGTATTTAGCGTTGTTGCTGTTATTCACAACGGGGAGTTCTTACGCAAATGAGTGGTATGCGGCGACAGGCATAACCGGCCAAGATAACAGCTGGTATAATTCTCTCAACTGGTCGCTTGGCCATGTACCTGTTTCAACTGAAACTGTTGAATGGCGATATGCAACATCAAACGCGCACTATAGCCCGCTTGTTATAAACGGTGGTACTGCCGAAAGTGGGTCTTCAACATGCGGGAGCTGGGCAGCAGGTACGGCAAGTTTTACCGTTACAAACGGTTCAACATACAATATCACAGGCAGTTTAAGTCTGCATAACGGCGCAGCAGATGCAGCTCACAGTCCTGCAAACATTATTTTTAATGTCAATGGCGGCAGTACTGTAAACGTGTCTGGTGATTCTCAGCTTGGACGTATTATTGCAGCCGCAAACGGCCAATATGGTCAATGCACAATAAATATCGATGGTTCAGGTACTACGTTCAACCAGGGTTCAGGCTCACTGATGTATCTTGGCTGGGGTGTCGGATTTACGGAGCCGACGCGTTTGAATGTAAGCAATGGCGCCATTGTCAACTTCCTTACTACAGGGGGGTTGCGCATTCAGCCGGATAATAACAACGTGTCAATAAATCTTTCTGGAGGTTCAATAAATATAAAAGGTAATCGTACACCTGAAGTTAATACATGGATAAATTCGAACTGGCTTATAGCTTATGACGGGGCCGGTTTGATTTCAGTTTACTATGATGCTGCTGCGGACATAACAAGAATCAGTGGTTTAATGGATCCGGTTGTCACCGGAAATGCAGTAACAGGATTTAGGGATGATTTTGATTCTTATCCACCGGATAATATGTTCTGCGGTGATCCCGTTGCAATGGGGACTGTTCCTGTCGGTCTATATTGGAGAAATATTGGTGTAGGTACATACGGTGCGATATTGGATTGTACTATTTATGGTACAAATAACAGCAACAGCATGAGTGTTAGCAGACCAATTTCAGCTAGCACTGTCGATCTATTTGCCTATCCCAAGCCGTTAATGTTTCATGCTAAAGGTTTCATTTATCGCTTTGAACACGATCTTTATGTACCCACAAATGGGCAGATAAGGACTTCGATATTTTGCGATAACAAGAGGCTGGGTTATTACATCGATAGTTCAGGCACATTCAAAATTTCCGACAGCGTTACCGCCGCCATATATACAGGTAAACCAGTTCCTTATAATCAATGGGTGCATATCCGGATGGAATTACATGAAGATAATAAGGTATGGATGTGGTACACACCAGAGGGCGGTTCTGAAAAACTTATCATTGGCAATTTACCATGGAGTGTAGGCTATGGCGCCGCAAACGCTGGTGTGCCGGTTCGCTCTAATATTTATGGTGTGGCAGTCGGCACGCCGGCAGTTTACTTTGATAATTATAAGGTACAGATCATTGATAAGACTCCTCAGGGGTATCCAGCCGTATCTCCAGCTACATCCGCTATTACTGTTAACGGTTCGATAGATTTGAATACCGAATGGGCTGGTGCAAAGAAAGTTGCATACAAACCAATCGGATCAAAAGGCAACTTCAACCCGATTATGGCTTCTGGATATTGGCAGGGATTGACTGATGCCACAAAGGTCGATGTATATATGACCTATGATACTGAATATTTTTATATTGCAGTGGATGGTAATAATATTACATCAGATCAGAGTCCTGTTACCAGTAACGGTCGTGTCGATACGGTATTCACGTGGGATTTCAACGATGTAAGTCCGACTGTCAGCTACGTTTACAGATTGTGGTCGGCCGGGGCTGATTCTACAGGTTATCTATCAAGCCTTGGGACATGGAAAAGCATTGGCTATGCCGGGGAGACCGCAACGGATTACAATGATTTTACGCTGCAAGGCGGTCAAATGGGCTATACTGTGAATAATGGCAGAATACAGGCTGAGTTTAAAATACCGTTCACGTTCATGCCTGAATTTACAGGTGTCGCCCCTGGCATGAAACTCAACGTTCAGTTTAACTATATGGAGAAATCTTCTACTCAGTATGCCGGTACAACTAATTCAATCGGCTGCTTCATACCCGATCGTTTCTATGGAAGTACTCGCTTAGTACCTGTATCTCAGGGAATTACTTTCCCGATAGCAGGCGATTTCAACAGCGATTGCATGGTCGATTTTGAAGACCTGAGCACGTTTGTGCAGTATTGGCTGGTCAATAATTCGATTGCTGATTTTGATAATGATGGCAAAACTAATTTTGGTGATTTTGCTGAATTTGGCCTTAACTGGATGATTCCTGGGCAGTGTAATTAAACTTAGGTGAGCTTGCTCCGGCAATGAAAGTTGCCGGAGCTATCTTTAGGAGAGTGTTATGGAATTAAGCCGAAAACAATGGGTGGCTGGTTTCTCTGGTAACAAAGGTTTTACGCTCGTTGAACTGCTGGTAGTAATATCTATCATTGCCATGCTGCTTGCAGTATTAATGCCGTCATTACAAAAGGCGCGAGAATCAGCCAAAACTATTGTTTGTCAATCGAATCTCAAACAGCAAGGATTGGCTATTCAAATGTATTCTTTGGATAACGCCAATACTGTCGTTCCGTTTATGAGACCCGGTGGAACAACCGATGGAACTGCCCGGCTGTGGATGAATTATCTGGCTCCGTACATTGGGAGTAAAAAGGGAGATAAGACTGCCAAGGACGGTGGATATTGGACAGAAACCAAAATGGAAAGCAATTTAGGTGTTTTCAAATGTCCTTCGCAGAAAGATCCATTTTATTTTAACTGGTATATCAGGTACGGTATCAATACGATTCATTCGACAAATCTGGGAACGAATCCAGCTCGTGTGCTAAAACTTACCAGTATAAGCAAACTTGATAAAAGGCTGATTATTGCCGACTGCATGGATCGTTCCCCCAAATACGTAAAACTTGACCGGCTTACGGAATCACTTCGTAGATCTCTTCTGGGAGTGTATGGATATATCGGAATGTACGTATTCGCCTATGAACATATCGGCACGCCATATCTCGTTTCTGACCGCCATAGAGGCGGTTCAAATGCATTGTTTTTAAGCGGCAGAGTTGAATGGCTTAAATACGAAGATTTGATGTTCAAGAAAACTGATAGCGAGGCAGGTCGCTTCAAAAAAATTGAAATGTGGGACTATCAGGAATTACCGGCCTACCAAAGTTACGAAAGATGATTATGCACGTATGTCGTAAAATCAGATTTATGTTAATTATTTGTGCTGGTATTTTGATTTTTAATCAAACGGTCAGTGCTTATGAATATCACGCAATGGTCAGTTGGGGTGATCAGATAATTGTTTGCGGCCCCGGAACCGATGCGGCTTTGGATTCAGAGCAGTCAATTTCGACAATGATGAAGAGATTAAAAGGCCGCGGCTTTACAGGGATCTATTGGCGTGCGGATATAGGCGATTTCGAACCAAATTCGGTCATTTTAAATAATTCTGGGTATGTGGGAGGCTTGCTTGTCGAATCTTCGGTATCCATATCTGAATCTTTTAATGTTCTGCAATATGCACAGGCGGCGGCTGAAGCTGAGGGACTTGAATTCTGGGTGTGGGTTCCCATTGTTTACAGCGATGGCGGTCCGCAAAGCGGGCCTACATTGACTAGCACGTTTACACTTGAGCATAGGTATGTGCGTGAACACCCGGAAACTCTTGTGATAAGCCGAAATGGTGTTCCATATTATGGCCAGCGAGAATTTGCTTATAGCGGCGCCCGTACGGACAAGGTCAATGAAATACTTTATTTCGCCAAGCATTGGGGCATAAAGAATATTATGGCCTGTATGCGAAGCGAGTCATCGCAGTTTCAACTTCCGCCCGATAAAGCCGATAGATATGGATTCAATCAGCCGATTGTCGATCAAATGCTCAGCAGATATGGAATAAATATTCTGACCAATCCGAAATTCGATGTTTACAGCGCGTCGTGGAACCCGACCGATCCCGATTTATTGAAGTTGCATGATTTGCGTGGTGAGTATTTAACGCAATTCTATCGCGATTTGCGTTCGGCGCTGAATGCATACCCAGGCACCAGAGTAGGAGTGATGTTCACTGGTGGGGATTATTTAGGGCCGGTTCTTGGAAACGTACGTATTGATTGGCGCAAGTGGATTGATGAGGGATTGGTGTATAATTTCCTACTTCCGACGACACTTGCGGCAACCGAGGATTTCAATTCACCATCCAAGGGCTACCTTACCGATAATTTAGCTGCCTACGGCAAGCGGAATTTTGATCCTATAAGTAAAACATGGGGCAATATATATCCTGCTTCGACTTTCCGTTCTTATGCCGATAACAGCGATCATCCTGAAACACGCATTTTACAAACAAGCGGTGATCGGTACCACAGAACTGCACCGCCAGCAGGGGCAAGTGGATGGCGTGTGTGGATAGACCAGGAATCATCCGATCTTGGCTGGTACCAGCGATGGCGGCAGTGGAAAAAAGACCTTATTGATTTTGGGCATATCAAATTCTTCAAGCAAAATTTCGACGATTTTCCTGAAATTAGTTCAGGCAGGCAGGGCGGTTGGGGTGATTATCGGTACATTCCAAGCTTAAGGTACTGCCCTGGCCTCTGGTGGTACTTGGGAGATGGCACAACTGGTACAGGTTATGCAGCTACCGCGCAAAGTGATATCAAACATGGCGAGACAGGTAAAGCTATCAGGCTAAAACGTAATGGTTACGAATTTTATACCCGACATCTTACAGTTACTCAGCGGTCGTATTGGTCTGTTGATAATGCAATTATGAATGGTTCTTGCACATTTGATTTCTGGGTTTACAGGCCGGATACAACGAGTGCAGTGGAAGTTACGCTTACCAAGGAACTCAATTCAACCACGTCGCTGGGCTTATCACTTCTAAAGACGAGTGTAAAATACCGTAAATTTGTCAATGGCCAATATGCATGGTTTGGAACTGCGGGTGTTCAGTGGACGCCTAGCCAATGGCAGAAGTTTTCGATACAGGTAAATCTTCAAAATAAGACATATTCGGCCTATACGGGCACGAATAATGAAACGATGATTTGCACCAACGTTCCATATTCTCCTGATTTGACGTATTGCAACATGCTCAGGTTTTTGCCGCAAGGCGATGCCGGAAGCATCTGTTACCTGGATGATGTGGGTGTAAATTGGGTGCCTGAACTCTACTACGCTCCAAAAGGCAAGAATATCTATCTTGCGGATGATTTTGAATCACATACTGAACATCAGACAGTTTATCATACTCAGCCAGATATTGGCCAGATATG
>MHYA01000098.1:14934-22777 GCA_001825675.1 Planctomycetes bacterium GWF2_42_9
AAGTCAGGCAAGCCTTTATTTTGTTGAGCATGATTTATCCTTTGGCGACGGTTGGAAGTGCATGGCCGTACCTCAGTTAAGCGATGGAACGGTTATTTCTTCGAACGACGGCGCAAAACTTACATTATTGCCAAATAATATTGTAACAACCGATCTTGATATTTTTGTTGAAACCGGCAAATCTGCAATTTTTGGATTAGCCAAATCCAGTAGTGGTCCTGATACCGCACTGGTCAATATTGACAGTACCGGAAAAATCAAGTGCTGGAACGGCTCGGCTTACACTGATTCGGGCAAAACGATTACGAACGGCTGGTGGTATCATTTCCAAATAGCAATGGATTGTTCAACAAGGACATACAAAGTAGTTGCACAGCAATCAGGAACGATTCCTTTCTTGGTTGGAAGCTTTACTTGGGGCACGACGACAGCGGTTGGTGACGGAGTGGTATTCAAAATCGCAACACAAGGGGACTTATCCGGCAGCTACCCTTATGTTTATTATGACAATATCGAAATCCATTATGGCCTGCCTGTTGAGTGCGGGGACGAATATCACCCGAAACCTGCTGGTGATTTCAGTGGAGATTGCAGTGTAGATTATATAGACCTGGCGCAGTTTAGTCAGGGTTGGCTTGGCAACGTGCCAGCTTGTGATATCGATGGTAACGGAATCGTTAATCTAAAGGACTTCTTACCACTCGCATCAAACTGGCTCTCATACACATTGAATTAAGGCGAATGCTACGTTTTAGAGTGTTAATATTTTTTGGAGGAGAAAACGGTGAAGAATTTAGGGATTTTGTGTTTGGTTGTGCTTTGCGGATGCGTTTCTGCAATGGGCAACGAATGGTACGCGACAGTGAATGTACCAGGCCAGAACAGTGATTGGTATAACTCACTCAACTGGTCGCTTGGCCATGTGCCTACCGCCAGTGAAACAGCGGAATGGCGATACGCGGCGGCCCGCACTGTTTACAATCCGATTGTAATCAGCGGTGGAACAGCGGTAAGCGCAGCTTCAACCTGCAGCATATGGTACAGCGGCACAGGAAATATGACAGTTACAAATGGAGCGGTTTACACCATAAACGGCAATTTGAATCTATATAATTCCGCCAGCACGGCACTGACCGGTGTTAATTCAGAGCTTACGATCAATAAGGGAAGCAAAGTAAATGTTGTCAGTACCGGAGCAAGCCAGATCGGCCGAGTAATGAATCCAACCTTAGGCGCAAGAGGCCAAAGCACATTGAACATCGATGGTGCTGGAACAGAATTCAATCTTGGCGGTTATTTATATCTTGGCTGGTCGACCGCGGCAGCAACCCAGCCAACGCGCATGAACGTTGCAAATGGCGCAGTTGCGACCTTTACAACGATTGGCGGTTTGAAAATGAATCCGGCCGGTACAAACGATGCTGTGATTAATCTGGCCGGAGGCGTAATCAATATAGCTGGTAACCGTACAGCTGAGGTGACTGGATGGCTGAGCCATCCCGGTTGGATTATAGGGTATGATGGAATTGGCACTGTTGAATTTGCTTATGATTCTACCAAGAATGTCACCAGCATCTGGAGCGTTCCGGAACCGGCCACGATGGGATTGCTGGCTGTTGGGCTTTTGACAGTTTTACGTCGCAAAAATTGATCTTTTTGCTTAATGCACAATGGGCGGGTAATTTGTACTCGCCCATTTTATAGAAATCGCAGGGAGGCTTTTTATTTTGAAAAAGTTGATTTGCATCTTGTCTATAAACTCATCTGTACCCTGTCTGACGATGATAGTGGGTGGAAGCAGTAGAGCGTGATCGCCAGTCAGAAGCCAATTCTCAAAATTCGAACACTTAAGCATGGATTATTTTAATAAATTAATAATTATTTGATATTGATGATATTCGAATAGTTCTTACAGCTATAAAAAAGCTCTGAGCACCAATGATTTGTGATTCGGTGTTTGAACCAACAGGCCAGAGCGTTTGGCAACTATTTATTGCCAGTTTAAAAAGTATCTAGATCGAGTTCATTACTTTTGAAATTAACAAGAAGCCATAAACTTGAGTTCTGTTCAGTGTTTTAAATTAATTGAAAAACAGCTTAAGAGGAAAAAATGAAAAACATAATTGCCACTATTTGCGTCCTGTGCACATTGTCGATTGCATCAGCGGAAGACAAAATTCTTAAACGAGAGGCTGGAATCGCAGGCGGCTGGCCGGAAATACAGACAGATGAGGGATCAAATGCCAAGGCTGTAAATGAAAAAGCCATGATGGTGAGTTGGGGCGATGTCGTTTTCATGTACGGCCCTGAAACCGATGCTGGTGTTGGTACGCCCGAGCAGATACGCAATATGATGAAATATTGGAAAAGCAACGGTTTTACTCAGATATTCTGGCGAGGCGAAGATAACCGCGACCCCAATTTTGTCTGGAATGAATCAACTATGTATGCTGAAGCATCATTCATTCGCAAAGAATATTCCCGTGTAATGTCGTCCTTCGATACCACGGATTGTGCAATAAAATCCGCTCACGAAATGGGAATGAAAATTTATATGTGGGCCAGTGTATTTGATGATGGTACTGCCGCCAACAAGCCTCACCGCTTCTGGTCGGATCGTTTTCCATGGCGAAATATATTATTCGATAAGCATCCTGAACTCGAAGTACGTGATAGGAAAGGTGATGTTCAGTGGGGTGTTCGCGAACTAGTTTATCCTCTTGCACGCTCAACAAAAATCGCTGACTATATCAACGTGGTGAAAAAGTATCCTGACTTGGATGGTGTATTAATTTACATCCATTCCCATTCCGCTGCCGGGTTTCATGGCGACCAATATGGTTTCAACCAACCCATAGTCGATGAATACAAGAAACGCTACGGCGTTGATATTCTTACGGACGCACAATTTGATTATAAAAACCCCAAATTCAATCCGAAAGATGAGGCGGTTGAAAAATGGCGTTCTCTCCGGGGCGAATACCTCACCCAGTTCCTTCGTGAAATAAAGTCAGCACTGGGTCAGGTCAGGCCCGGACTCCAGGTAGTGGTCAATACACAGGGCGGCGACTACATGGGGCCTCCATTTGGAAACATCCGTACCGATTGGCGTACGTGGATCAATGAAGGCTTGATCGATGAGATCATCGTACGTACATGGATGGCTGGTTCTGCTGGCGCTTACGACTTTAGCAAAGAGGGATACCTTACATGGGGCGATGGCAATCTTGGTGTTACCCCTTATGTGGAGATGCGCAAGGCGATTGATAAAAGCGGCCGCGATATCAAATTATTGACCCGCACTCGCGCTTATATAGAAGGGGCTGACGGTTATTACGATTCCAGCAATCGTGACGAAAGTTATCCCAAGAAGCAGCGGGCTATTCAGCTTCAAGAGAACCTGGCGAAGTACGGCAAAATCGTTTTTATTGACCAAAATTTCGAAAACGTGCTTCCCCTCGAAAAAACGAGTTGCCTAGATTGTACGTTTGGAGGCAAACGCTGGTTTATCGGCGATGCACGATATTATTCCAGCAAAAACTCCTCTCCCGGTTTTGCGGGGCCGTTTACAACAAATGTGAATAGCAGTCCGGCATTGGTCGATGTCACTGGAATAAATGGCAAAGGTTTCGCGGCATATATTGATAGTGATGGTAAAGAGCTTACAGTTATCCGGCGAACAGGTCCCGGCTGGCCGGATCTACCTCTCTCATCTGGCCATGTTACAATCAGTTTTGCGATTTATCGCAAGCCCGGTGCAAAACTCTCCATAGGTACTCTTAATTATGGCAACCAGGCCCAGCCTGCCACTATACAGCTTATAATTTCAGATTCAGGTAAAATTACTGCCAGTTCGGCGAATAAATGGGTTGATGCCAAACTCGGAGTAGCTCAAAACTGCTGGCAACTTGTGAATATTTCTGTTAATTTCGAAAAAGGGACTTTCGTTCTGGCTGTTGATAATTCTAGCAGTGCTCCAATTCAACTTGAAAAAGAAAAAGCTGCTTTTAATGGACTTGGTTTCAGGTGTCGCTCTCAAGATGCGTTTGTGGATGATTTAAAGATCACTGTGATTAAGTAGCATTTTAGTAACAAGCAGGGCAAACCAATTACGATTGCTGGCGTGGTGCGTATAACGGTTCAAATTTAGAAACACACAGGAATTTAAAGTGAGCTGCTTGGAATATATATCAACAGATAAATTTATTTATGAAAACGAGATTCGCCCTTATCTGCCAAGTAGGATATTCGATGCGCATGTTCACCTTCAGATTCCGCAGTTCCATCCGCATTTAGAAGAGCAGTTGCCGTTAACGAAAGCCCCACTGTTCAATCAAATTGACATGGCGGCCATTCATAGTTGGTGGAAAACGCTTTTTCCAGCTATCGACGTTCGAGGACTTATACTTGCAATGCCCACAGCGGGCTGCGATATGTCCGGGATCAATAAATTTAATTCACAGCATATTGATTCACACCGCGAAAGGTTTTCTATTCTTACCGGACCGCAGTTTTCTGATAATGAACTTGAGGAACAGGTAAAAACATTAAAACCTCATGGCTTAAAGCCGTATATGTTCTTTTCAATGCTTGAGAATTATAATGATTCCAGGATCACGGACTTTTTACCAGAGTCGCAGATTGCTATAGCGGATAAATATGGCCTTTCAATAACCCTGCACCTTGCAAAAACAAGAGGCCTTGCAGATAAAGTTAATTTAAATGAAATAAACCGCCTTGTTAAGAGTTATCCCAATGTCAATTTTATTCTTGCACACTGTGGCCGTTGCTTCATAGCTCCAAACATGGATGCTGCGCTCGAACAGCTCATAGTTGCACCGAATCTCTGGTTAGATACATCTGCTGTTTGTGATACAGGTGTTTTTCTTCATCTTTTTTCCAGGTATGATCGCAAGCAGATTTTATTTGGCACCGACCTAGTTACAGCGTCGGGTTTCCGCGGTACCTATGTCCGAATGGGCATGTCCTGGGATTGGTCCGTTGAGTCCAGCGTTCGACGGCAGGGCGGTCAGGACGTCCGCGCTACGTTTGCGGTATATGAGAACCTCTGTGCGATAATGACTGCGGCTCGTTTCTGTTGCTTTGATATGTCCGAATACAATGATCTATTTTATGCGAATGCAAATAGAATATTTCAACTAGAACAAAAATGACAGGCTGCAAGTGATCGGCAATTTAAAAACACAACAATTTGCGACTATTATATGGCATCTACTTAAAAAGGAAGGGTTATATGCACAGAATCTATGATTACATCGTATTGTGTTTGCAATATATTTTTCGAATGCTTTTTATAAAAACGAAAATACTGTGCCTGCTGTGCTGTGGGTGTACGTATTTAACCGGTTCAGTTTTTGCCGGCACGGATAGTTTTGGCACTGAATTCTTCTTTCCTGCCACGGGCATATCGGTAAAAAATAAAGCTGTTTTGCTGGCTATAGATGAATTATCTCTTCCCCTCAAAAATAACGTTTGCTTTTATATTTCAAAGCCTCGGGTCCGAACCGATGCTGTCCTTAAGCCCTCCAGGAATGATCCAAATGCACCTGATTATCTTGGAGCTTTTTTTTACGGAACAGTCATTCAAGATGTTGATAGTTTCAAAATGTGGTATTATGCTATCCACCCCTCTGCGGATAAAACTGGAATCGTTCAGGGCCCGATTTGTTATGCAATCAGTGCCGACGGAATCAATTGGACTAAGCCATCGCTGGGGCAGGTATTTTTTAATGGTTCCCGCAAAAACAACATTATTGCCCTGCCGCACACGAAAGGCACCGAAGGTGTTACGGTAATAAAGGACATTGATGATCCCGACCCAAACCGACTCTATAAAATGGCCTATAATGAATGGAGCACCAGGCCCGGAGTTTGTTTCACCATCCGCACTGCCGTAAGTGCAGATGGGCTAAAGTGGAAACCTGGGCCAGAATGTCCACTCGGCTCTTTTATCGAGCATGCATCCTTCTATAAATATAATAATTATTATTTTGTAAACGGCCAAACATATGATCGAAGTGAAGGCGGTGATTGGGGCGGTCGTCAGGCATTTGTCCGTTTATCTCCTGATTTTGACCACTGGCTTAAAGAATCCGCACCATCCTTTCTGCTCCCCGAACCCGCTTCGGGCCGCGGTATAAACAAAAACTATCGCCAGGTTCACCTTGGTATTGGTGCGGCCCCGTTCGGAAATGTTTTGGTTGGTCTTTATGGCATGTGGGACCAGGCAGGATTTGGTTTAGGGGGCACTGTCTGTGATTTAGGCATTGTTGTTAGCAATGACGGCATACATTTCCGAGAGCCTGTCCCTGGCCATGTGTTTATTTCTCGGTTGAATTCACCAGCACCCGCTTTTCCAGGCAAAGCATATTCCACGATCCTCTGTCAATCAAATGGCATTATCAATGTTGGTGACGAGACTCGCATTTATCATGGACGTTGGCGTAATGTTGCCTCAGACGCTCCATGCGATCAGATTTGGGGCGAAATTGCTCTTGCTACGCTTTCTCGTGATCGCTGGGGTGCCCTCGGCCTCGTCCCTCCATTAAAGGGCCATCCTGCTACTGCATCAGGGACTTCCGAAGGTGCCATTTGGTCTGCTCCAATCATTTTGCCGCGTCAGGGTTGCGAGCTTATTTTGAACGCCGATGATGCTGATTGTATAGAGATTGAAATTGCGGATGACCGCTTTAATTTGTTACCGCGTTTTTCGGGCGGCAACAGCGCCAAAACTAAAAAAATTAAAGGCGGTTTAGATTGCCCGATTTTCTGGCCGGCCGGAAAGCTTGCCGAGATTTCAGGCGTGCCAGTGCGGTTGAAACTGAATTTGAAAAGGAAAACAGCATCCTCTGAGCCTCGATTTTTTGCACTCTATTTTAACAGTAAATAGAATTTATTCCCTATTTTTTTATTAGGAAAGGTTATATGAAAATAACAGATGTAAGGACAGTTCTCTTGACGGGGCCATGTTCGAATGACCCCTTTATATCATGTATTCGTAGTCGTCGTAGCGCAGCTTTTATTGAGATTCACACGGATACGGAATTCATGGGTGTTGGTGAAACCTATGGCGGCTATTTCTGCCCGGAAATGATCCCTGAAATCGTTAATTTTTTTAAGCCGATCCTTATCGGTCAGGATGTCTCGAATATTTCCGAGCTTTGGAAGAGAATGTATCATTGCGGTAATTTTTGGTGTCGGGTGGGTTTAGGGTTGATTGCCTTAACCGGAATTGAAGCTGCTCTTTATGATTTAAAGGGCAAAATTATGGGCCTTCCTGTCTACGAACTGCTTGGTGGACGAAAGCACAATAAACTTCTTTGTTACGCAACGGGTGGGCCAAGTAACTATCCAGAATCAGAGCTCAAGCGGAAGCTGGATTTTTACCAAAGTCTTGGCTTTAAAGGAGTTAAGCTTGGTGCTGGTAGTTGTGAAGGTGACAAATGGTACACCCCGACTGGCGCCGCCGAAGCTGCCGATTTTGAAGGCGACAAAATTGCTTTTGTCCGCAGTTACGTTGGTAAGAATTTTCATATTATGATGGACGGTCACATGGGCAACAATCCTGTGTCAACATGGCAGCTTCCTGTTGCCCAGGCGGTGATGAAAGCTCTCGAGCCGTATAATCTGTTCTTTTTTGAAGAGCCGCTGCACTATACTGACCCATGGGGTTATTCGGAGCTTTGCAAATCTACATCGATCCCAATTGCTGGTGGTGAATGCCTGACCGGTACTTACGAGTGGCGGGTTTTTGCAGAACATGACTCATTTGACATAGGCCAGCCTGATGCCTCATTTTCCGGCGGACTTGGCGAGTTTATGA
>MHYA01000099.1 GCA_001825675.1 Planctomycetes bacterium GWF2_42_9
GTAGGCCCGTGGACATCAGCGGAATATTCAGTTGACGCTGATACGTGGACACACCTTGCATTCACCACAAGCTGGGAAGATACCGGCGGCGGAGTATGGAAAGGCGTACAAAGAATTTATGTCAACGGCGAACTCGCAGGAACATATATGGGCAGTGGATTCCCGATTCCGGGCGGCAACGGCGATATCGGAATGTTAGCCTGGTCAGATTCTACACCTTGGCCCGGCTCAATCGATGAAATAAGAATCAGTAATATCGCTCGCACAGAATTCGGATTGAAACCTTGCGGCGAAGACGGCTATAGCCAGGCTGACATAAATAATGATTGCTATGTTGATTTTAAAGATTTTGCGGCTTTGGCGGAAAGTTGGCTAAAATGCACCGATCCAACAGAACTGGGATGTGTTAACTGCAACGAGATCGCATTTGGCCCATCGATAGCAGACGCCAACACAGTAGCGTTATGGCATTTGAATGAAGGCGTAGGCGGCACAGCTTACGATGAAACAAGTTATAAGCCATTAACGGTCAACGCGGCTGGAACAGATTATACGTGGGCAAACGCATCGGCTTATAATTTGGATAAATGTCTATATGCTCCAGGCGGCAATACATCATATTGCAAATCCGCGGCTTTACCAATCGCAAACCCCGGCAATATAACAAATCAAATGACAATATCAGCATGGATAAGGCCTGAAGGTGTCTCGCCGGAAGGAAGTTATATTGTAAGTACAGATAGTTCAGCAATTCTCAGAATTGTTGGAACAAATTCAAACGCTGTAGTACAAGCTGTATTCCATGATTGGCGAACCGGCTACTACACAGGCGGTTATGCTCCTGCGGCCGAAGCGAGTGTTGGTGCATTAGATTATAACTGGCATCATATCGCAGGCGTTTACGACGGCATACCTGATGAAAATGGCAACGCAAATTACTATCTCTATTGGGATGGGGTATTAGTTGACCATAAAGTGATTGAGGCTGTTGATCCAGACCCAGCGCACGCAGGCCGTGTAGGCTTGACTCTTGTCGATACAGGCACAGGCGAATTATCCATCGGCGGCAGCGGTAATGCTGACCAGGCATTCCAGGGGTATATCGACGATGTGAAAGTTGAGAAAACCGCACGTACAAAGTTTTTCAATAAGGCATGTGAATAATAAAGAAAGTTTAAACAAATGCGTAATTTTTATGCAAAAAATGTTTTTATAAAGGAGGATGATATGCGTAACAGCAAGATTTCCATATCACTTATTTGTTTGGTTTTCGGAATTTCAATGTATTTGGCAGCAGGCGCTTTCGCGGACGTTCAATGTGTCGGCCCGTATGAAATTGATGACTATACAATCGGTTTATGGCATATGAATGAAGGCGAAGGAACGACCGCGGTAAATGCTACCGGTGATGATTATTATGACGGCTATATCGAAGGGAATCCTTTGGCAACGTGGACGACAGGGCGCTTCGAGAACGGTATTCACATTGCACATAACGGCGACAATGGCATTAATCTTGGCATGTTAAGCGAGAACGGCCCAAATTATACTTTTGAAATGAATTTCAAATGGGACTATGCTTATATTGGCGAGCTTGGATACCTGTTCTCAATTCCGGAAGAAGCATTTGCAAGAGCATATCTCGTTGACCATGGCGCTTCTCCTGCAACTTATCAATTCCAATACAGCGTTCGCAAGCGCGATGGTGTATGGACAATAATCACTACACCTGCTGACAATTTGCTTGATAATCAATGGCATCATCTGGCATTTACACGCGAATGGGATGGAACCAATACGGCATTTAAGGTTTATGTTGACGGTGTATTGAAAGCAAGCGGCGGTTACGCTTCAGGATATTGGGCACCTGAAGACAAAGGCAATGTCTATATCGGCAGCGCAGGCGCTTTGAATAGTATGGGCGGTGTTGTTGATGAAGTTCGCTACAGTAACATAGTAAGAACAAGTTTTCAGAATGATTGGGGTTATCAAAAAGGCGATGTAAATAAAGACTGTTATGTTGACTTTGAAGATTTGGCACAGATGGCCGCTGGCTGGTTAGATTGTACAAACCCCAATGACCCCGCTTGTACAGAAATGTAAAAGTTAAAAATTATGGAGGGCAATGCAATGCGCAAGATGAAAAAATATAATATGCATGCATTCACGCTGGTTGAATTGCTGGTAGTGATTTCGATAATTGCTGTACTGCTGGCAGTACTTTTACCTTCGCTGAATAAAGCCAGGGAACAGGCTCGGCAAATTGTGTGTTTGAGCAACATGAAGCAACTTGGGCTCGCAACAGCAAGTTATGCATCAACTACTGGATATTTGCCGGTTTACGGTGTCTATAAAGGCAATGGTAATCCCTCGAGTGAGGCTGATGGTATTAGATATGCATCAAATGATCCTATCATAGGTTCAACGGACTCCTCGGCTTTTCCGCCAGTGACAGATTGGTTCGCCCCAGGTTGTTTTGGAACACCAGCAAGTGCTTTGATGCGGAATAAGGATTTAAAGAATATTGATGCTATTGTAGGAGCATGTCCTACAAGTAAAAATTATGTTCGCCTAAGTTATGGATATAATTATGGTAATCTCGGTTCCGCAAGCAGACCCAGCGGTATAGCCATTAATGGTAATGAATGGATTAAAATAACTAATGTTCAAATGCCTGGAAAAACAGGTATGTTTTGCGATGGATCATCAGATATAAAAACGCCACCTCTTCCAAAAATAGGAGGTTATGGTATTTATTACTGGGAACCGGCCATGTGGCCTGATTGGCCAGGCGGTGGAGACAATTTAAGCAAATATTATGCACAACGCCAAGTTTTGGGACATCAGAATGGTAAAAAAGTAGCCGTTAATTTTGTAGATGGCCATGCAGAAGCAATGGCTCCTAAATTGCTTCATTTAAAGAGGCGGCATGGTTATAGATCTGATGATTTAGGAGATTGGATATGGAGGCGAGTAAAGAATCTTCCGGGTGATAAGCAATAAACAGGGAATGAACAACTTTCAAAGTTTTGCACAGCATAAATATGTAGGATGAATATGCGAAGTTTAATTTTAACTGTTTGGATACTTTCAATAAATTTAATTTGCGGTATTGCATCGGCGGCATTTGATTCGGGCCAATGCGATATCGACAGCCATACAGTTGCATTGTGGCATTTGAACGAAGGCAGCGGAACGACATTATATGATGCTTCTGGCTACAATCGCAACGCTTCGCTTACAGGAACTAATTCTCCAAAGTGGTCTCCGCCCGGATTGTTCGGTGGCGACGGATTATTTTTGACTTACGGCTACAATAATTCACCAGCAAAGTTCGGCGCGATTCAATTAAGCAGCGGTTTGCTGAACCTGCAAAATTTTACTTTGGAAATGTATGTGAATTGGATTTATCAATCGGTTGGCGCAAATCCGTCCGATTACTATTCAGCGGGTTACCTTGTCAACGATGGCACGAATATGTACGTTAAAACATATATGGAGTATGTTGCTCCTTATAACAGATGCAAATTGACCTTTGGCGTACAAACATCCAGCGGCCTGCTGGAAGTTTCGACTTCCGATACAAATTCAATATCTCACGAAACCTGGACACACTTAGCGTTTACACGTAATTATAATGGTTCCGCTACAACTATCGCGATTTACGTTAATGGAAAACTCGCAGCAGGCGGTTCGAAATCGGGAAGCCCGACAATGGGCGGAGGTTTCGCACAAATAGGCTCAAGCCTTTATAACACAGTTTCTTGGGGCGGTTCGATAGATGAAATAAGATTGAGCGATATCGCAAGGACATCATTTTGCAGCGGCACATCGGCAAGCTGCGGCGATTGGGGGTATCTTGAAGCAGATATCGCACAGGATTGCTATGTCAGCTTTTCCGATCTTGCGGATTTCGCGGCCAACTGGCTTTTGTGTCCCGGCAGCGCCGGCGATTTTGACGAAAGCGGTTGTGTAAATAATGTAGATTTTAATTTGTTTTCCAAAGACTGGAGAATGTGCACTGATCCATTCGATATTAATTCCTGCACTTATGCTTATGATAAATTGCTGAATTTCGAAAATGATTTATATGTATGCAGGCTCGCTATCGGCAGCGGAAGCGGAAATATGAATGGTTTATGGTGGGACAATTTATATAACAAACAAACCGGAACTCCATATCTAAATAAAAAGGCGAGAATGCCGATATTTATGATTTTCGGAAAAGGTTTTATGGTGGATTCAGGCGATTTTGTCGCTGGAGCCGTTACTAAAACCACATCCGAGGGAACGCAGAAATGGTCGATTCCATTAGTATGCCAGTCGAGAAGTCTGTCGGCGGAATTGACGGTTAGTGTAGATAGTACTGAAAAAATGCTGTGGTCTTTGAACGTAAACAATACTTCGGCTAACACAATGGAACTGCAGCCTGTATTTCCATTAATGGGACAAATTAATATTGGCAACCAATTAGAAGACAATCATTATTTTGTTCCGTGGCGAAGCGGTATCGAAGGCAGTATTGATTGTGATCTGAAATATGAATACTGCAATCTCGCTTGGATGCAAATTTTCAGCGTATTCAATCCAAATAGTGATGCGGGGCTTTATACTTATCCGAAAGACCCGAATGGCGGATTTAAAGGAATGCCATTCAAAAAGTCCTATTCTTTTAAAACGCCAACAGTTAAACATTCCGAAATTGTTATTCCTCGTCAAAGACCTTATGTATTTGATAATAATTCTAGCACCGACCTTTTATCAAACGTGATTCAGGGAATCGGTTTTACATATTATTATCCGCGGAAAAATGTCACGACTGGAAATTCTTATTCACTGCCTTCTACGGTGATCGCTGTTCATAAAGGCGGCTTGAAAGAAGCATTGACAGATTATAAGCAGTGGGCGCATACGTGGTATACACACGTTAATACGCCTAAATGGTTCAAAAATGTTTTTAATACCGTTGGCGCTTGGCCGGGGTATTTCTGGTCGGATTCACAGAATAAATACATAAGAAGCGAAAATATGCAGAACCCAGATCCTATGCATTTTGAACAATGGTACGGATGGTGGGACCTATGGAATGAAAGCAATCCGTTCGGCGGCGCAGGTGATTTTTATTATAACCAGGCACGAGGCGGTTTGACGGCTTTCAAAAATGAAATATCTGCTATTCAGGCAAAAGGTACAATGGTAACGGTTTATATTGACAATCGTTTTTGCTGGAGCGGAACTGATACTGGCGCTGCTCACGGTCAGGATTGGGCTGTGATGGATCCGCCCGGCGTTTACGCGACATATCAGAAAGCTGATGATAAATGGCTCGAATGCTCGTATGAACCGAATGCATGGGTAGATTATCTTTCACAGACTTGCGGAAGAATTGTGCGCGATACCGGAATGCACAGCATTTATCTTGATGAATTGCCGTTGATGTTCCCTTGCTATAATCCGAATCATTATCACTATCAGCAGGATGGTCTGCCGTTTTCGGTTGATCGTATGCGGCAGTTTCTTGTAAAAGCTCGTGCAGCGATGGTAAGTGAAGATGCAAACGCTACGTTGATGACCGAACACGCAGGCAGCGATTACTTTACGCAATTTTATGATGGTGCATGGTCGCAAACCGCGTATAAAGCAGGTTTTCCATTCACCGAAAAATACTATAACGAAAACAGCATTAATTATTTTAGGTTCTGTTTCCCCGAATTTAAATTGGCCGAGTGGGGGCCTTCCGATGAATGGGAAGAAAGAACATTCTTCAATGGTATTGGTATCTGCGATTATCCTCTTTCTGGCTTATCACAGCAGGCAGGGCAGGTTATGAAAGAAAATGGTGATGCTTTCGCATCCCTTGAACCTGAAGCATTGATCGAAACCAAAATAAATAAAGTATTGGCGAATAAATTCCCAATCGATACAAAAGTAATTTATACGATATATAATAAAAACAGTACAGATATTGAAAATGCGGCGATATTTAATGTTGAAAGAAAGAACGGCTGGCATTATGTCGAATTGTATAATGACAGCAATGCGATTAATGTTTCACAGATTGATAGTAATGATCAACTGGCATTTACAATAAAAGCAGGCCAGGTACTCTGTGTTGCGCAACTGCCGAGGATTATTCAGGCAAGCAGAAGCAGTAATACGGTCAGTGTTGCACTTAATCAATATGCAGGTAATGAAACACTGGTGGCGTTCTTTAATTATGACCGCAGCACATGGGGCGATGGTGACGGGATTGTTGTAAGTTTGACATCAGGACAGGGGCAATTTACAGTTCCTGCGGAATATACAACAGGCAAAGTAATATTAAAACTTTTCAGAGGCGATCAGCTTTTGGATGAAATGATAATGAATGAGCAATCGCCGTCTTCGCCGGGGACAATCGTTTTGTGGCATCTTGATGAAACGTCAGGGGCTGTTGGTTATGATTCAGCTGGGGGCAACAATAATTTGGTGAAAGGTTCAACGTACTCATGGCTTAGCGGCAGTTCGCTGTTCCCGATTTCACCTTATAGAGGATTGAAAACTCCGACGTCATCGTGCGATACATATTGCACAAGTTGGATCAATCCGGATGAGATAACTGACAAGGTGACGGTTTCTATTTGGGCAAAATTCACTAGCGTCGATCCTAATGGCACATACTTGATCGCTATGCATTCGAAATTTATGATCCGCATTGATGGCGGCAGGTCTTCTGTACAGTTCCTTGTTTACACGCCTGATGATGTATGGCATCAGGTTGATGCAGAACCGCTTGGAAGCGGAGTGTCAATTGTAAATACAGGATGGCATCAGATTACCGGCGTTTACGACGGCACGCGTGACGTGAATGGTAATGCGAATCTATATTTGTATTGGGACGGCATGCTAAAATCAACAAAGCCTTTTGCGATATCTTCTTCATCACAAAAATTAATGACAGGCGGATCATCGAAAGTATTTATCGGGGCCGCTCCATGGAATACGAAGGATACATCAATCAATTTCGTCGGAAGTATAGATGAAATTACGATAAAAAATATTGTTGAACCGTGATCGAGGCGAAGTTTATTTTTATTCTATAATACCTCTGTATTTTCAGATTGTTTAGGATTTTAAAGGGAAAACTTATGGACAGGTTGGCAAAAGGGTTAGTTGTTATCATATTGTGTTCATTTCTGTGTTTTAATGCATTCGCTAAAGGATTATTCAAAGATATACCGGCATGTTTGCCTCCGCAGATGCAAGCATGTAAAGGTGCGGCGGAAAATAAAGCCCCATCAATAATCAATAGTGAAAATAAAGTAACTTTTGAAAATGGGCATTTTGCTTTTGAAATACAAAAATCGCCTGTGCTGTCATTTCAAAAAATATTCAGCAGATACACGCAGGGTGAATGTTTAAATGCAAGTTCAAGAATATTTTTAATTTGGGCAGATGATAAACTTGTCGATGTTAATGAGTTTGTGATAAAAAATGTTACCATCAGCAAAAATGGTGATTCGAAGAAAGCAGAATTTTTGCTTGATTCTAAAAATGCGGGACTTGAAGTTGTTCTGACTGTTCAAATTGACAAAACTCCGCAGGCAAGGATGGAACTTGCGTTAAAAAATGAAACGCAAAATAAAAACACAGTAAGAGTTTTATTCCCATATTTTGAAAATGTTCTCCTTGGCAATGCAGGTGATAACTACTATTATTTCCCATATAAAGGCGGCCTAACCAGCAACAAACCTTATGAACTTTCAAGCTCTTACACCGCACATACCGGTTCAATTCAGCTTGTTAGTGTTTTCAATCCCAAACTTGGCGCGGGATTTTTTACACGAGTCGAGGATAATACCGGCAGACCAAAAACATTCGTGCTGACAAAAAAAGATAAAAACGGCGATGAGGAAATTGGTACTTACAAAAAACTCTATGGCGTCTTTGAAGAAGTTTCATTCAAACATACAGAGATTTTTCCGCAAACAATGGGTTCTGTGTTAGGATGTTATTCTTATATATATGATGCGCAGCCAAATCAGTCTGTTAAATTACCTGCTGCTGTATTTGGCGTGCATAGCGGTAATTTTATGTACGCACTTGAAGATTATTCAAAGTGGATGCGGACATGGTTTAAGCATAATAGAGAAACTCCCGAATGGTACAAGAAAGTTTTTTATTATCCTGTCGCGCATGATATTTTAGGGAACACTGGCTGGGAAAAAGGTTTTCTTAAAGATGGCAAAATTGCAATTGGTGAATTAGCAAAACCGTATGAACATGCTATTCAGCTCGCGTATTGGGGTGAGCATCCTAAGGACGATCATCTCGGAGATGTTCGCGAGCATTCGTGGTATCGATATGCAAATCCGGGCGATTACAATTATGAAGATGAATGGGGCGGCCTTGATGCTTTGCGTGAGGATATCGCGAAAGCAAAACGGAACGGAACACGAGTTACTCTTTATGGTGCTACGCAATACGGCACTTGGCTGTTTTCAAAAGTTTATCAGCAACATCCCGACTGGGCGCAGTTGGATAAAGCAGGAAATGAAATACACGAGTATTGGTGGGATTTGAACGACAATAAAGACAGGGTGCGAATTGTAAATATGTGCGGCCATGTCGAAGAATGGCAGGATTGGGTCGCGAATACAAATAAGCGATTAGTTGAAGAAACGGGTACGACAGGCATTTACCTGGATGTTATGAACCAGATTCCATATTGCTATAATCCCAAACATAAACACGATGCGCATCCGGCGGTTGCGGCTGAAAAGATATTAAAGAAGAATCTTGCTGCGGTTTGTTCGGCAAATCCTGAAGCAGTAATCGAATGCGAAGATTTCTGCTCAGATCATCTGCTGCAATGGACAGACAGTTGCTGGATGAAAACATTCTATCAGGATTTACCGCTTGAATTCGAACAGACGTTTAATTTATACGATGTCAGCTTCGTTCGTTTTTTGATACCTGATGTAAAATGGACGGATTTTGGCCCAAGATGGATTTACGGCAGCAGAAGAGCATTTTTCAACGGAATTGGTTACAATATCAGCGAAGTTACTAATAAGTCTGATCCTGAAGAATCAAAGCAGGTAACAAAAGAGCAACGGCTTGATTACCTTATAAGAACCTGCCAGCTTTTGAAAGAAAATGCGGACGCGTTTGCAAGTATGAATTGCAAGCCCCTTGTGCCGACTCTGCCGCAATACGTATATGCAAACTATTTTGGAACAGATACAAAGAAAATTTATACAATTTACAATAAAAACGATTCTGAAATTAGCGGCCCTGTTCTAAGCGGCCAAAACGGACAAAATTATCATTTTGTCGAGCTTCTGTATGATGAAGAAGTTTCCTATGATTCTGTGAGCGATTCTGTAAGCCTTTCGATATCGCCTTGGGATGTAGTTTGTGTAGCGAAACTGCCGAAGCTGCTTCAAATTGAAAATAAAGACGGCAAAATTGAAGTAAAAATAAAACGCAATGTCAAAGACGGCGTTGTGAAGGTTTTGGATAGTGATGATGACGGTAAAAACATAGCAGATGAGTACAAGCTGCAAAAAGGTAAGGTTGTGATTGATGCGGGCAAATATCAAAACAAACGGCTTATTATAAAACTATTTGTAAATGATTATTTAACTGATGAAAGGATATTGAATTGAAAAAATATAAGTTACATTTAGCTGTCTTATTGATTTCGTGTAATTGTTTTGCCGGCAGTATGTTTTATCAGGACGATTTCGATTCATACAATGAATCATTTTGGGGAAGCAAGAGCGCTTCCGCGATACTTCAGGACGGTGTTCTTGTCAATTCTTCACCGCAGGGACACAAAACTTTAGTGTCGATGAAAAAATATGATTTCGCCAGCCTCGATATGCGTCTGAAATTCGGAAGATTGAGCAGCGATTCTACGAACTTTTATTATATTGGTTTCCAGAGTGTTTTGCCATGGGCTGAAAATGTTTGTTATTTCATGGTGCAGGATACTTCGCTTTCCGCGATTATCCACAAAAGCGGCGGAGAATCTATCAACCAATCTTTAGGCAACGTTGATCCTGATAAATGGTACGTATTTTCGATAATTCGTCAGCCGGACAGAATTGATTTTCTTATAGACGGCAAATCTGTATTTAAAACGGATAATGCAAAAGCTATTCCTGATGCGGCAATGCCAATTTTTATGGGGGCCAATAATGTGGGGAAAAGCGGCGACGAATTTGCTGCCAAACTTCAAATTGACAGAGTGCAGATTATAAACATACAGGAAAAAGCAGATACAAGAAGCGGGACTCAAACGCTGAAGAAACGCTTTGAAATTGATAAAAAAATCGGCAGCGACGACAGTTTCATTAGTGCCAAAGATGGGATTCTGCATTTTGAAAACATTAATTATATAAATGAGATCAACTTTGATAATGGTTTGCAATGGAAGAGATTATTTAATAAGCCGAACCAGGAAGAATACCTCGCCGAGGAAGATTTATCAGGAATCTTTTCAATTTTCGTAAATCAAAAACAAATTTCCTCTTCTGAATTCGATATTAACAGTATCGATCTTACGGAGGAAGGCAAAGTTAAAAAAGCCGTTGTCAAGGTTGTTAATGATAAAATGAAAGTTGCCTGCGAATTAACATTTCAGATTGATGATACACAGGAAATGCTCTATGGAATGAAAGTTGTCAATCAAAGCACAGGCGTATTAAAAATTAAGCCGGTTTTCCCGATTATTGGTTCGGTCTCAATCGGCGGCAAAGCGGGAACGAATAAGTATTTCTTCCCGTGGAGAAGCGGTATTGTCGGGCAGGTCAACTGCGATTTGCTTTATGAATACGGCGGACTTGCGTGGATGCAGATTGTCAGCATTTTTGATCAGGACGGCAAAAGCGGATTATATGTTTATCCGAAAGACAGCAGCGGAACTATCAAGGGTATGATTTTCAAGAAGGATGTTCCGCAAACACAAGGTATGGTGAAACATAGCGAACTGACAGCAGCGTATGAGGCTCCCAAAGAAGATGTCTTTGAAATTAATAACGGTGCAGGTTTCGCGTATTATTATTTTGAACAGGATACGCAAGCAGGAGAAGAGATCGAACTGCCCGCGACAACTCTTGCAGTTTATCAGGGCGGCTGGAAAAACGCTTTGAAAAACTACAGCACATGGGCCCATACATGGTATAAACATGTAGATACGCCTGAATGGTTTATGGACACTTTCAATTTCCTGCCAAGACATAAACCGTCGTTTTATTCGGAAGCTGAAAAAAGATATATCGGCAGCGAATTACTGGCCGGCTCTGAACATCTTGTCCAATGGGCGTTTTTCTGGGATTATCAGGAAAAAACAGATTGGCCTGCTGATATTTTAATCGGCAGAGAGCAGCCGGGCGATTTCGATTACAATAAAGCTCGCGGTGGACTTGAAGCTTTCAAAGAGGAAATTAAAAAGCATCAGGAAAAAGGTGCAAGATTTACAGTTTACATCGATCATCGATTCTGCTGGAAAGAAACTAAAATCGGAAAAGAAAAAGGCCGCGAATGGGCAGCGATTTACAGACCGGGCGGTGAACCCGAAGGTTATGGCGGACCGGCAGATCAGTATGTAACGTGTTATATGGAACCGAACGCCTGGGCCGATTATCTGGCTGAAGTTTGCGGACGAGTTGTAAAAGATACCGGTATGGACGGCATATATCTTGATGAGCTTGCGTTGCCATTTGCATGTTATAATCTTAACCATTTGCATAATAAGGTGCATAACAAGATCGTTGATATGCCCGCGTTTTCGGCAAATATGGCAAAAGCACGAAAAGCGATGTTTGATGCAAATCCTGAAGCGATTTTAATGACCGAACATGCCGGCAGCGATTATTTATCTCAATTTATAGACGGCTCATGGTCGCAGACATATTATGAACAGGGATTCCCATTTTCGACTAAATATTTCGATGATTTAAGTTTGAACTATTTCCGCTTCTGTTTCCCGGAATTTAAGCTTGCGGAATGGGGCGGCTCAAGCGAATCACCTAAACGTTGCTTCTTTAACGGTATGGGAATTGATTGGGGCGTCGGCAATTCTGATTATCTTCGAAAGACGGCACAGGTAATGAAAGAGAACGGCGATGCTTTCGCGACTTTGAATCCTGAACCGCTGGTTGAGACTAAGTTAAAAAAAGTTCTCGCCAATAAATTCAGAACAGACACAAAAACGCTTTATACAATTTACAATAAAACCGATGCTGTAATTGACGCAGAGATTCTCGAAGTCGAACCCCATATCGGTTATCATTGGGTCGAAATGATGTATGATAATGAGATTGCGGTAAGGCAGGAGTTGATGCGGACAAAAGATGTGCTTGCAATGAAAATTGGTGCTAATGATGTTGTCTGTGCAGTTAAATTTCCGAAAACTATTTCGGTCGAAATTAAGCAGGATAAGCTGGAGATTAGGCTTAATAATGCTCCGGCCGAGGCAAAACTTTTCGCATATTATAATCAGGATACGAGCGAATTACTTGATAATAAGGCCGTGTCGATTGATATTCAAAACGGTCAGGGTGCTTTGACTATCGCACAAAAAGGGAAAATCATTCTTAAACTAATGAATAAAGATCAAATTATTGATGAGGTTATTGTAAATGCCGACTAACAATAAAAAATCAACTGGCAGGCGGGATAATCATAGCGTTGTTATAAACCATCAGGTTTTATCACCTGATCAGGGATTGCTAATTGGCAACGGCGATCTTTCAGTAAGCATTTATCAGCGTCAGACCGAAATAGTCTGGCGGTTTGGAAAAGGCGATGTCTGGGACAGACGCCATAAAACAGATCAAAATTCCAAACCGGCAACAATGGACGAAATTCGTAATGGCCTGAAAAATGAATCATGGGTTACGCCAGCTTATGGCGGTGCGGTTCAGGCTTTGAAGGGATCAAAGAATCCAAAACGTACGCTTGAGATACTCACTCATCCTGAAAGTGAAAAATATCCTTATCCGGTTGCGAAACCTGTTGGCGAACTTACACTGCATTGGCCGCAGGATTTGAATAATTTGAAAATCACGCAAAAGCTGACTATTGAAGACGGCATAGTGGATATTGTCTGTCAGTGGCCTGACGGCGAAAAAATGACAATCGAATGCTTTATACATCCCGAACTCAATGTGCTGATTGTTAATTGGAAGTTGACCGGTTTTCATACAGGTTCGCCGCAGCCTTTCTTCAAGGCTTCGCCACTTTGGCTTAGTTTATATCGCTGGCCTGATCCGACGATCGAAGAATTCAGTCAGCGTTGGATGAATGAATATAATTGTCCGATGTATAAAGGTGGTTTGGATGTTGAAGCGCCCCCTTTGCCTCCGCCGCAGGTTGTTAATCATAAGGAACTTCCGGTTATCGAGCAGAAATTTTATCCTGAACCGACTTTCCCGAAAGGATTTAAATATTGGTTTGGCTGCATTTCAAATCAATTTGTGGAACCAACCGATACTGGTGTTCTTAAAGAAGCGAGACTTTTTATTTCACCTGTGAGAGCACAAAAATTCGAAGATGTTTGCGAATTTATGACTATCGATCAGCAGTTAAGAGATGGCACCTTGGATTATCCGCAGGCAAAAGTATATCAGGGTTGGGCTGCGATTGCGGTTACGACCAGCAGTGATAAGGGCGGCCCGGAGCAGGAATTTGCGAGAATAAAAAAATTGCTCAAAAATAAACCTGAAACTGTTGTTGCAAATTGGAGAAAAGAATGCGTTGAGACAAGCCAAAAATTCTGGTCGGCGTCGAGAGTTCAGATAAGCGAAAAGATGCTCGAAGAATTATGGTATGTGCATCTTCATATAAGCAGATGCTTATATCGCAAGGGAACTATCCCGCCGGGTTTATTTATGCCGAGTACAATTTATGATTATTCTTTGTGGCACGGCGATTATCATACGAACTATAATATACAGCAGTGTTTTTGGGGCTTTTTGACCGCAAATCATCCAGAACTTGATGAAGCTTATTTCAAGATTATGGATTTTCACAATTATATAGGCAAAAAAATCGCGAAAGATTATTGCGGCACACGCGGCACATTTATCCAGATAAGCGGTTATCCTCTTTTTGCGAAAGATGACCCGATTGGAACTGGTTGTATGGGAAGAATGCCGTATATGACAGGCTGGGCTCCTGAAATTTTCTGGTTCCATTATTTGTATACTGCCGATAAAAAATTTCTGCGTGATACCGCATATCCTTTCATAAAAGATTGTGCTTTATTCTATACTGATTTCCTTACGCTTGGCGAAGATGGGCTTTATCATTCATTTCCGTCCTGCTGGGGCGAGGAAGGTTATGACGGTACGATGGAAAAGAATTTTGATGCTCTCCAGACGATGCTTTATGCTGATTCTTCGATGAGAATGGCGATTGAGGCGGCTAAGATTCTGAATATCGATCATAATTTGCAGAAGGATTGGCAGGAAAGAATTGACAATCTGGCACCGGGCAAAGGTGAGAGTGAATGGCGGCCAATAAAGGAAAGCGAAGAAGAACGGCATCAGAAATTTAATTTTCCTGTTTTTCTACCGGGCGAAAATTATCGCTTCCCGAATAAATGGAAATTTGCGCAGCGCTGGTGGGGCTGGATGGATAAACTGACGATTTCGTGGATACGCGATGTTCGCGGCGGACAGTTTGTGCCGGATAAAGATTTTTCAGAGTTGCTGAAAGTTCTGCGAAGATGGCGGCATCCGAATGGTTTAATGTGGCCGATGCCGGTGAGATATTATGGCAGGCCTGGCGGTTGGACAGAGATTCTTGGGATTATTCAACCTCTTCAGGAAATGATGCTGCAAAGCTGGGATAAAGTTATTCGTGTTTTTCCTGTTTGGCCCAAAGGTGTAAAGGCTGCATTTGAACAGCTTAGAGCTGAAGGCGCGTTTTTGATTTCCGCCGAATTTGACGGCAAAAAAATTGCTGATGTAAAAATTAAAAGCATCGTTGGCAATGTGTGTACTTTTGCCAATCCCTGGTTTGGCAAAAAAGTTGCTGTAATTAACATAAAAACTAAAAAAATCATTTTGAAAAGCGAAAATGAAATTTTGACGTTCAATACAAAACCACAGATGGAATATGGCTTAAGGGTTGTGAAATAGAAATGCGTAAACATAATTGCAAACTTGTGCCAAGACTTTTACTGCCGCGTTGGGAAATTAAGAAAAACGCTGAAAATATGATCCGCTTTTGCCGTGAGATTGGCGCAGATGAAATGATGGTTTTTCCAGTCAGCCAGTTTGTTGCTGCTAATCCGCCAATCACAGATAAAACACTATATAAAGAAGCGCAAAAGACAAGACAGCTTCGAAAACGCGCTGCGGCTTTCGGAATTAATGTAATTATTAATGATTTCTTTTTTATGGGCGAAGACCTTTCGTTCGAAAATCCGCGAAAACAAAAATTTTTGTGGGCGGTTGATATTACCGGGCAGGAAACTAAAGGTTATCGCTGCATATTGGCGGATGAAACAAAGAAAGCAGCCGCAAAAGAGCTTGTTGCTCTTGCAAGCAGCGGAGTAGATAAAATTTTCCTCGATGATGAAACGCATTATGACTGGAAGCCGATGGCGACTGGTAATGAGGCGCTGCATTTTTGTTTTTGTGATGCGCATATTAAAGAATTTTCAAATCGCATTGGTAAAAAAATCACACGCGAGGCATTGGTAAAGAAATTGCAGTCAAATAAACCTGCGGATGTAGCCATAAGAAAAGAATGGCTGGCATTTAAACGTGATACATTCCTGGATTTTGTAAATTATTGCCGATTGAAGGTGCACGAAAAATATCCGAACGTGCGGTTGGGGCAGATGACTACTTTCACGCACCTGACAGCGTGGGACGGAGTTACATTTGCTGAACATCTGAATGCGTGGGCAGGCGGTTTGCAGCCGCTTTGCAGACCGGCGCAGGGTTGGTACGGCGATCATATTCGTACGGGTTTGCCGATGGCACTTGCTCAAACGATGTGGACGATGCATTGTCTGCCGGCTAATACGGAAATTTACAGTGAAGTCGATTGGGGTGCACCGTGGACTCAATTTGACAGCTCGGCAAGAATGTCCGCCGATTTGCAGATTAAAGCTAATCTGATGCTGAATATTAAAACGCATAGTCTTTTGTATCTTGGCGAAGGGCCTGAAGATGAATTTATACAGGCAAGATTGACAAGACAAATTAAAAAGAGCCGGGCGCTTTTCGATGGTGTCGCAAAATACTTACCCGCAAACACCCGCAGGGTTGGAGTGCAATTTTATATGTCTGAAAAATTGGGACTTGCATTTCCAATGAAACGCCGCGGCAGAGAAGGCGATTTGGCCGATCCTTACGCGCTGACGGGTGAGGGCTGGGGATTGCCGCCGTGGATGAAGGCATTTAGGTGCTTGGCGAGAAGCGGCGTTGCTATGACGTTTGATGAAAGCGATGTTGCCGTTCTTACTGGCGGAATGATACCGCTGTTGAAAGATAAGATTGAAAATATTCTTGAGACAAAAAATTTAATAATAGATGCGGGGGCTGTACAGGATCTCAAAGCGATGGGCATGTTAAAACAGTTCGGGCTTGATACCGCCACCGAATATAAATTCACACGTAATGAAAGATTGACGAATGATCCTTTCAATGGCGATGCAAAAGGCCAAGTTGTGCCGACCGGCAGAATTATTCCGCCTGAAAGACTTTTTCCGCTGAAAACGATAGAGCAGAATTTTGTCAAACATCGTGTTTTGAGTGAAATAGTTAATTGCAGTTTGAGAGTTGATGGTGCAGCTATTTTACTTTGCGAAAGGAAGGATAAAGGCAATAAAGCGTGTTTCTTGTCTTATTATCTTAGCGATGAAATGGCTTGGGGGTTTGGTATTCGCAAACAACAATGGGGGCATATCCTTAACTGGCTTGGCAATGGTAAATATGTTCAGCCGGTATGGATTGATAATGCGTGCGATGTTTGGCCGATTGCGTACAAAGTTGATGGAGACAGCCGAATGTGGGTTGGCTTTATTAACTTTGGACACGATGAAGTTAATGATGCGATATGCTGGATTTCGTCTGATGCTAAAAAAAATATTAGCTTTATAAATGCAAAAGGAAAATTGCAGCAGATTCCAAAGAAATATATTCAAAAACGAAATAGAAAAATCGGAATTACTTTTGCGGGAGAACACGCCGTAAAGCCGTTGGATGTCCAGTTATTCGTGATAGATTGAAAGTATATTTTTAAGAAGCGGGAAAATTTATGAATATGAGTTTTTTAGATTTAGCCATTGTAATTGGTTTTCTGATTTTTGTAATAGCGATGGGATACCGTACAAAAAAGTACGCGGGTAATGTCGCTAACTTTCTTGCAGCAGGCCGATGTGCCGGCAGATATTTGATCGCGGTTGCCGGGGGGGTCGCAGGATGGGGCGCTATCAGTGCTGTTGCGGCATTTGAGATGTATTATCGCGGCGGGTTTTCTATCCAGTGGTGGTTTTTGCTGATGATGGTTGCAAACCTTATCGCAAGTCTTTCCGGCTGGATTATCTATCGGTTTCGTCAGACCCGCGCATTAACCGTCGCTCAATTTCTTGAACAGCGATACAGCAGACGGTTTCGTATTTTCGCAGGTATTCTTTGCTGGTTTTCCGGTATTATGAATTTCGGATTATTCCCGGCCGTAGGCGCTCGCTTTTTTGTATATTTCTGCGGATTGCCTGAAACGGTTTCTCTTGCCGGTCTTAATATTTCAACATACGCGATCATAATGTTTGGCCTTCTAACGCTTGTTCTATATTTGCTTTTTACCGGCGGTCAGATCGCGGTCATTGTTACCGATTTCTTTCAGGGACTTTTCTGTAATATAATTTTCATTATTCTAATGGTTGCGCTTGCAGGAGTTTTCACCTGGTCGCAAATAACGGAAGCATTGAATATGGCTCCACAAGGTCAATCGATGATTCATCCATTTGAAGCGGCTAAAACGCCCGACTTTAATATGTGGTTTTATATCATTGGCTTTTTCTCTTTGTTTTATACCTGGGTAGTCGGCGGCGGAACACAGGGCTTTGAAGTAGCCGCGATTAATCCTCATGAAGCGCGAATGGGAAAAATTCTTAATAACTGGCGTGCGATCGCACAGCAGCTTATCCTAATCATTTTGCCGTTATGTGCGTTTACATTCCTGCGTCATCCAGATTTTGCCAATTTCGCTGAAAAGGCAAATGCGCTCATTGCCAATGTTCACGGCCACGGTGCAGTCGAAACTGAAACATTACAAAAGCAAATGGCTGTGCCGATTGCGATGAGCATATTTCTGACAAAAGGATTAATCGGTGCTGTATGTGCGATTATTCTGGCTGCTTTTATCGCCAACCACCAAAGTTATATGCATTCCTGGGGTATTATATTTATTCAGGATGTAGTGATGCCTCTGTACAAAAAACCGCTCACCCCAAAACAGCATATCAATCTTCTGCGATGGTCGATCCTTGGAGTTGCGGTGTTTATTTTCTTATTCGGTTTGATTTATCGTCAGAATGAATATTTGCTGATGTTTATGGTGTTTACAGGAACGATTTATCTCGGCGGCGCCGGTGCTGCTGTTATCGGCGGGCTTTATTGGAAACGAGGTACAACCGCAGGCGCGTGGACAGCGATGATTTTCGGCCTGATCATTGCTTTTGCAGGTCAAATTATTCGCCGAATCTGGCCGGAGTTTCCTCTGAACAGCAACTGGGTATTCGCTATCGCAATCGCGGGATGCAGTTTTCTTTACGTTGTTGTCTCACTGTTGGGCAAAAAACAAGTTGATATGGATCAACTGCTTCACCGCGGCAAATACGCAATTTCGGATGACGCAGTTGCACTGGATAAAACACCCGTAACAGGGTTAAAAGCACTTATTGCAATGGGACCAGAATTTACGTTTTGGGACAAAGTTGTGTATCTATCCAGTATAGGCTGGACGCTTCTTCTTTGTGCCGTATTCGTAATCGGAACAATATTGAATTTCGTCTTTAAAGTACAGACGCAAACATGGACAAAATTCTGGTGGGTTTATATTCTTGTTATGTTTGTGCTTAGTGTTCTTACAACAATTTGGTTCATTGTTGGCGGCATACGTGATTATGTGAAGATGTTCGCTTTGCTGAAGGTTCGCAAAAGTGATGAGCGTGATGACGGCAGAGTATTTGAACATCTTGGACAGGATAAAGAAAAAAATGAAAAGGTTTCTGCGGCTGATTAAATGATGATGACCTCAAAAGAAAGAATGTTAAGATCGCTTAATCTTGAAAAGCCAGATAGATTGCCGGCTACAATTCATCAATGGCAGCAGTATCATCTTGATACTTTTATGCACGGAGTTGATGCTTTAACAGCTTTTAAAACAGTAGGGCTTGACGCAGCTATACAATATTTCGAAGCTATGGGACAATTTTGGATTCCAAACGCTGAAAAGTATATCGTTCAAAGTTCTCAATGGCACGAAGAAATTGAGGTTATCAATCCTGACCCGTTAAATAAATTACTTCATCATACGATCAAGACTCCTGAAGGTAATTTAACTTATAAGACAGGCGGTAATCTAACAACAACGTGGATTACAGAATATCTCGTGAAAAATGATGAAGATATAAATCTCATAGATAAATATATGCCGGTCGCGAAACTTAATAAAAAAGCAATCTCGAAGACTTATGACGAGATTGGTGATTCCGGGATTTTGAGAGGCTTTGTATGGGGTGATCAGGCAGGATGCTGGCAGCACGCATGCTGTCTTATGGATGTCAATCAGTTAATAATGGAAGCGATTGATAAGCCTGACTGGGTACATAAATTTATGAGAATTTTGCTTAAGAAAAAACTCGTTTTCATCGAAGAATCTCTCAAGGGAGCCAAATTTGATTTAATAGAAACCGGCGGAGGCGCCAGCAGTGATACATTGATTTCGCCGAAATTGCATCAGGAGTTTTGTATGCCTTATGACAGACAGATACATCGTGCTCTTCACGGTATCGGGCATAAAAGCACATATCATACCTGCGGCGGAATGAAAAATATTTTGGATTTGATAATACAAAATGAAACAGATGCCTCTGAAACATTATCACCTTGTGGTACCGGCGGCAATATAACAGATCCGCAAAAAGTTAGAAACGCATACAAGGGCAAAGTCGCAATGATCGGAGGAATGGATCAGGTTAACATTCTTACTTTTGGAAAGCCTGAAGAAATTAGAAAAGAAGTAAAACGATTGTTTGATGGATTTGGAAAAGATGGCGGCTACATTATGTCAGCAAGTGATCATTTCTTCGATACGCCTGTTGAAAATTTAAAAGCATACGCCAGTGCAGCGAAAGAGTGTGTTTATTAATGACCTCAAGAGAATTGGTTAAAAAAACGTTGAAATTTGAAAAGCCCGACAGGATTCCGCGGCATTTATGGACTCTTCCGTGGGCTTATGATAACTTTTTGCACGAGCTTGCGGATTTGCAGAAGAAATTTCCTGATGATATTTGCGTTGCTCCTTCGTATCTAAAGCAAACACTCCCGACAAAAGGCGAACCGTATGCGGAAGGAATATACGTCGATGAATGGGGCTGTGTTTTTGAAAATAAACATCGAGGTATTATTGGCGAAGTTAAAGAACCTTTGATTTCTTCGTGGAATGATTTGGATAAAATCAGAATTCCTGAAGAATTATTTAGTGTTGATATCAAACAAGTGAATTCTTTCTGTAAATCGACTGATTTGTTCGTACTCGCAGGCGGAGGGATGCGGCTGTTTGAAAGATTACAGTTCATCAGAAGAACTGACAATCTGTTTATGGATATTGCGGAAGAATCAACATATTTTTATGAGTTGGTAAATATTGTTCATCAATTTAACTTGAAGCAGTTGGAAATATGGATGAAAACCGATGTTGATGCCGCGATGATAAGCGATGATTGGGGCTCACAGCGATCGCTGTTGATTGCGCCTGACACCTGGCGAAAAATCTTTAAACCGCTTTATAAAGAATATTTCGATATTGCGCACCATAATGGCAAATTTATGTTTATGCACTCGGACGGGTATATTAAAGATATTTTACCGGATTTGATCGAGATAGGCCTTGATGCGATCAATAGTCAGATTTTCTGTATGGATGTTGCGGAACTTGGCAGAAAGTTTAAAGGCAAGATAACTTTCTGGGGTGAGATAGACCGTCAGAATATTCTTCCTCAAGGAAAAACTGACGAAGTTATTAAAGCCGTGGAATTAGTAAAGTCATCAATGTATCAAAATGGCGGCGTGATAGCGCAATGTGAGTTTGGGCCTGGAGCAAAGCCTGAAAATGTTTATACGGTTTTTGAAATATGGAACAAGAATTAACGATGATAACACAGAATGAACGCCAGGTTTTACGTGGATTGGCACAAAAAGTTGCCGAAATCGCCGCTTTACCAATACAAGGCAGACGCGTTAATTTATGGCGGTGCTTTAATTCACTTATGCCCAAGCGTCCAATGGTTTTAGCATATCCTGAAGGCGGATGGCGTGATTTGATACCGGAAAAAATGGTCGTCTGTCAAAATCCGATTCTGCGTGAATGGGAGTTGGTGCTTCGAAAAAAGATTTACCAATTTGAAAATATTCACGATGATCAGCCTGTAACAGAGTTTTTTGATATCGGATGGGTTGTTGATTTTGGAGACTATGGGTTTAAAGAAGAAGATTTGCGTACATCTGATTTAGGCTCTTTTACGTGGAATCCTCCGATTAAAACCTACGACGATGTAAAAAAATTACACATTCGGCAAATGCAAATTGACCGCAACGAAACTTTACGTCGAGTCGATATGGCAAAAGAACTTTTTGGCGATATCCTGAAGGTAAGAGTGCATGGGCCGCTTTGGTGGTCGCTGGGTATGACTGAAAAGCTGATTAAACTTCGCGGCCTTGAGCAGGTTATGATGGATATGTATGATAATCCTCAACTTCTGCACGATATTATGAAATTGCTTCAGGAAGACACAATAAAGATGATTGAGGCCTGTGAGAAGGAAAAAATTCTTTCCGGCAACTCCGGGCCGGATGATTTTGTCGGTTCTGCCGGCGTTGGTGCGATAAATGAGTTGCCGGCGCCCAATTTTGAGGGAAATATCAGGATACGCGATATGTGGGTTCTTGGTGAAAGTCAGGAACTTGTCGGCGTTGGGGCGGATCAATTTTATGAATTTGCGCTTCAGTATCAAATTCCAATTTTAAAGCGTTTTGGATTGATTTGTTATGGCTGCTGCGAACCGCTTGATAATAAATTTGATTTGATTATTAAGCATCTGCCGCGATTAAGACGTGTTTCTGTTTCGCCGTGGTGCAATAGGGAAATCGCTGCCGAAAAACTTGCCGACAGGTATATCTATTCCTGGAAGCCGAATCCTTCTGATATTTGCGGCCCAAACGTCGATTATAGTTTCATGGAAAACCAAATTAAAGAAACGCTGCAAATCGCAAAAGGCTGTTGTATTGAAATTATAATGAAAGATACGCATACATTTAATGGTGATGCGCAAAGAATAACTACGTGGAGTCAGATCGCTTCACGAATAGCAAAGGAAAGCGTTAGATAAATTTATGAATCCAGCAATTGATTTTTATGAATCTGTAGTGAACAAGACTGTGATTTTGGCCGATGATTTTTACGGCTCCGATACCTATAAACTCTATGCACATAGAGATACGCTGCATAGTTTTACAAAAGCGTTTGGCGTTCCGCAGCCGAGATTTTGCTGCTTCTGCGACGATGTGATCGGCGCAGATTTTTCGTTAAGTAAAATCCCAAACGATAATAAAAAGAAGGGCAGAT
>MHYA01000100.1:0-2572 GCA_001825675.1 Planctomycetes bacterium GWF2_42_9
TAATAAAAATCTTGATACGGCCGCAATGTCGATTATTGAAATTATTAATAGAGAACTCATCTGCGATGTTCCCGGCCTGGCACAAACCTATTATGCAGGTGATGTAAATTATTCAGAAGCAAATTACCCGCAATATTACGAATACAAAGATTATCCCGATGCGTGCGACCCGTGGCTTGCAAGTGTTGAACCTTATGAATTGATTGCGACTGGCAGGAAAAAAATTCGTTGGCATCAAATCAGCGATGTAACGGGATATTTGAGGAGAAACGGATTTTCAATAAGAGATGTTATATTGCCAGTAGGTCTTGATGCTGATAATAACGATTTTGAAGTTGTTCGCGAATACCCGATTTTCGGAATGGATGCGAATGGAATTTTTTTACGAGGCAACTCCCAGAATATAGCTTATGATGGCGTTGCTGCCGATGCTGATGGAGATGGTATCGCCGATTCTAAATGGATCGATATATCGAATTTGCGTACTGCTACCGGCAGAGTCTTTGCAGCGATCAGAATCATCGATAACAGCGCGATGGTCAATGTAAACACCGCTTATAAATTTGACCCAATGAGTTTGGATGTGAATGAAATTGACGGCACATCGCAGATGCAGATTAATCTGAATGGTCTTCTTAAAAACACAGATGATATAGATGATGTGAATGAAGCACGCTGCAATAATAATGCTGATTATGAACAAAAATTTATATGGGATTTCAACAACTTTCCTCAAAATGGATACCTGCCTTTCGATATGTCGGATGAACTCGAATTGCGATACCGCTTTTGCATAGACAGCAAATATGAAAGCAGGTTTGAAACAGTATTGAAAAAAACAAGCGATTCTTACGGCACAGAAGGCGGCTTATATGATGGCCGTTCAAATTGGGGACTTGATGATTGGTATTCAAGAGTAACCGATCCTTGTTATGCCTCAAATGACCGCAGACATTTGCTGACGACATACAATTTGGATCTCATCATCGACCCTAACGGCAATAATATGCTGAATATCAACGATGCGAATGTGATGCAGCTTTATAATGTTTTCAGAAAATTTTGCGGTGATGCCAATGCCGCTCAAATCGCGGTGAATATAAAAGATTTCCGCGACAGTGATTCAGAAGTAAGCTATTTACCAGTCGATGGAAATAATTATTTTGGTTTTGAAACTCCCTGCGTTTATATTTCCGAACTTGTATACAGGCAGGTTGGAACGGGTGCTAGTGCGAAACGTTCTTATGCGATCGAACTTTTTAAACCTTACGAAAAGGATATTTCGCCCGATGCTAATTGGCGTGTAGATATTTATGATAGCAGCGGTGGGAAAACATATAGCACGGTCATCAATGGATGGACAGATTCCAGTCAATATTTTGTTATTAAAGCAGCCGATGCTGCCGCCCCTCTCAATGAGGAATCAGGTTGCCCTACAATGCTGCTCGATCCTTCTTTATTCTTTTTCGAAGAAGGTTATGAAATGGAATTACTGCGACAAGTCAACGGTTCTCGTATTGTTGTTGATCGAATTAAAGTCCCTACAGGGCTTGTACCTTCCGATAATGAAGGCATTCGAAATGTTGAAAGAGATAATACGCTGCATAATTGTATTGCTCGCATACGCGGAAATGTTGATTTAAGCGGAACACATACGCTGGGGAAATTGAACGGCTTTGCTGCTACTGGTGCACTTCCTATTCAGGCGCATCCAAAAAATCGCAATTTTACCAACATAGGCGAAATAGGGATGGTATTTAAAAGGCCGGCCTATTTTGAGCATTCCAAAGGTTATACAGGCGTGATTGGTTATGATGCAGAATATAAAACGGAATCGGCGGTGCGGCTGAATTTGGCCGATGCGAATTTATCGCCGGTATTTAATTATTTAACTGCGCTGCGTATGCCAAATACGAGCCAAACAAAAGTCAAAGGCAGAATCAACATCAACACCGCGCCCGCATCAGTAATTGCGCAACTGCCGTGGATAGTAGATGCAAATTTAGCACAATCTATTGTCAAATATAGAGATAACGATGTAAATGGTTTTACAAGCATTCGCCAATTGGTTGAAGTTAACGATATGGATTATTACACAAAACATACAATGATTGGCGATCAGCTTGGTTTTCCGGATTTGACGCCGGGAGGGGCGACGGGTGATGGGGCGGGGGATGATTTTGAGGAACGGGATTTGATTTTTGCGCGCGTTAGCGACCTTGTTACCGTTCGCAGCGATGTGTTCACAGCGTACATTCTGGTTCGTATCGGAACTGATGGGCCGCAAAAGAGATACATTGCGATTCTCGATAGAAGCCAGGTTCGAAAGCCAAGCGATAAAGTCATTATCCGGGCGTTTCAGCAAGTGCCGGATGCAAGATAGAGGTAAATAAAAAAGGCTCGGAGAAATCCGAGCCTTTCGTTTGTCAGATGAGTCGTAACATTAAGCAGGAACTACATTTGTGGCACAAGGACCTTTTTTGCCCTGTCCAACGTCAAATGTGACAGACTGGCCTTCGTTGAGATTAGCGCGGCCCTGGGTTTTAATTTCTGAATGGTGAACGAAGAGATC
>MHYA01000100.1:2588-6574 GCA_001825675.1 Planctomycetes bacterium GWF2_42_9
AATTGAACCATTTTACTTTACCTGTACTCACTTTTGTACTCCTTAAGACATTTACTATAAACAACTTACCCCTTGTTAATTTTTAAGGGAATTACTATTAAGAGGTGAAATAATACTTCCTGCTTCGAAAACTTATTAAATTCATAAAGAATTATGAGACCATATATACACATTTACGTCAGAATTGCAAGAAAATTAAATCCAAAATCAATTTTAAGTGAAATTGATCCTTAATTGCGCAAGCGGGTTTTTGCGTAAATGTTGAAAAACCATGCTCAAAATTGAGCAAGGGAAATGGATTTTTGCGCAAGCGGGTCAAAAAACAGGGGTAAAATCGGGGGTTTTTCAGTGTTTTTCGAGACTTTTTCATAGAAAAATCGGGAAAATTCCTGTTTTTTCCGGTTTTTTCATGATTTTTGGAGAGGGGGTCTGCGCGTATTTTAAAAAAGCATTTGTTTCAGGAAAATAATGAGGGTGATTTTTGGAGGGAAAATTTAAAATCGTCAAACTTGCATCAATCTTAAAAAAAAGTGCGCAGAGTTTAAAAAACTTGCAACAATTTTGAAAAGTGGGTTTTTGGGAATTGCGGATTTTTGAAAAATAGAATACAGAACACAGAATACAGTAGACAGAATGAGGAATCGCTTCGCGATGTTTTTTTATTCCGCGTGGGCTGAAGCCCAGTCTACGAAATGAATTTAAGATTTGAGATTTAAAATTTCAGAGACGAGAGAATGGCATTTAAGATTTAAAATTTGAGATTTCAGACGAGATGGATAAGCCTACAGAACTTAGAAGACAGAATGAGGAACGCTGCGATTTTGCCTTAAAGCAAAATAACTCCCCCCCGGCACAGGTCCGGGGGCTAATGGGCAGACACATAGGTCTGCCCCTACGAACCCCCAACATGAAGTTGGGGGCTAAAGGGACGAGATACTTCTCCCTCTGAATTTGAGATTTGAAATTTCAGAGAAGCGACGATAAAATGAAGATAATAAATTATACTGACTAAAAGGAAACCAGGGAATGGCAAAAACGCCGGAGATAATACAACAGCTTGTAGAAAATTTTGGCCGAAATGTGGAATCATTCAAAGGGGCAGGGTACAATGAAACTCAAGTGCGGCGGGAATTCATTGATCCATTCTTCGAGACTCTTGGGTGGGATATACAAAATAAATCCGGGACAGCGGCAGCATATAAAGATGTAATTCACGAAGACACAATAAAAGTAGGCACTTCAACGAAAGCGCCCGATTACGGATTTCGAATCGGAGGTACAAAGAAGTTTTATCTGGAAGCTAAAAAGCCTGCGGTAAACATATCAACAGACATAAGCCCGGCGTATCAACTGCGCAGGTACGCGTGGTCTGCAAAATTGCCGTTATCGATCCTGACGGATTTCGAAGAGTTTTCGGTTTATGATTGTCAGATTCGACCTAATGCAAACGATAAGGCATCGACGGCAAGAATATTTCACTGCACATATAAAGATTACGCCGAAAAATGGGAATACATCGCGAATATATTTAGTAAAGAAGCCGTCTTAAAAGGACTCTTTGATAAATACGCTTCTGAAAAGACATCCAAAAAAGGCACAACAACAGTTGACAGGGAAATACTGGGCGAAATCGAGAGATGGCGTGAATCGCTGGCGAAGAATATTGCGCTCCGCAATAGTAAATTATCAGTTTATGATTTAAATTTCGCGGTACAAAAAACGATCGACCGGATTTTGTTTTTGCGAATTTGCGAAGACAGAGGTATCGAATACAGCAATCAACTTCTTGGGCTTGTCAACGGCGATAAAATATATCCCCGCCTGTTTTCTTTATTTGAAAGAGCGGATGAAAAATATAATTCAGGCATTTTTCATTTTCACAGTGATAAAGAACGGCCTGAAGGCCCCGACGAACTTTCGGAAAAATTAAAAATCGACGACGATATTCTTAAGGAAATTTTACGAGACCTTTATTACCCGCGAAGTCCTTATGAATTTTCGGTAATGCCTGCGGAAATTCTTGGCAATGTATATGAACAGTTTTTGGGCAAGGTTATTCGTCTGACGGCATCGCATCAGGCGAGGGTCGAAGAGAAGCCGGAAGTTAAAAAGGCGGGGGGCGTTTATTATACGCCTTCGTATATTGTCGATTACATTGTGAAAAACACGGTTGGGAAACTTTGCGAAGGCAAAACGCCGAAGCAGGTAGAAAAGATAAAAATTTTAGACCCTGCGTGCGGCAGCGGTTCGTTTTTGATCGGGGCGTATCAGTACCTTTTGGATTGGCATAGAGATTTTTATATCGAAGGTGAGAATGGTGCGAAAAGTGAGAAATGTGGGAAAAGTGAGAAAGGTGTGAAAGGTGAGAAAGGGGCGAAAGGGAAAGTTTATCAGGGGAAGGGCGGGCAGTGGTTTTTGACAATCGATGAAAAGAAACGGATTCTTTTAAATAATATTTACGGGGTTGATATTGATTCGCAGGCGGTGGAAGTAACGAAACTTTCGTTGTTATTGAAAGTTTTGGAAAATGAGACGCAGGAAAGTTTGCGGTTGTTTCACGAGCGAGCGCTGCCGGATTTGGGGAATAATATCAAGTGCGGCAATTCTCTCATCGGGCCGGATTTTTATCAAAATCAACAAATGAGTTTAGGGTTCGACGATGAGCAGGAAAGAAAAATTAACGCGTTCGATTGGAAAAAAGAATTTCCCGAAATACTCGGCGGGAAAAATCCGGGGTTCGATTGCGTTATTGGGAATCCGCCGTATCTTGGTGGCAGAGAATGGAAAGAGGAAAATGGCAGGCAATATAATTATTTTATCAATAAATATAGAGTAGCAGAATATCAATTTGATATTTTTATTTTATTCTGGGAGCAGGGAATATTCTTATTGAATAAGAATGGTTTGATTGGATTTATTACACCAAACAGGTGGTTGAATAATCAAAGTTGTAAAAAATTACGTGAATTTATTTTGGAAAAAACTCATATTCAAAGCATAGTAGATTATTCACGAGTGAAAGTTTTTTCAGAAGCTGTAGTTCTTCCCATTATTACGATTTTGAAAAATAGCAATAATCAAATTGAGCCTATTGAAATATATCTACCTGAAAATACTAACATTAAACTTTCTAGAAAAATATCTCAAAAAATATGGGCCAACGATGAGAATAAGATTTTTAATATTGCAATTGATGAAAAAGATAATGAATTAAAAGAAAAGATTGAAAAAGGAAAAGAACTTTTATCAAATATAGCTACTGTAAAATTTGGAATTAAACTCTACGAAACGGGTAAAGGAACTCCCCCTCAGAAAGCTTCAGATGCAGAAAATAAGGTGTTTGAAGCAAAGTGTAAAATAAATTCAAAATACAGACAGTATCTTGAGGGAAAAGACATAAATAGGTTTCAAGTCGCATGGCAAAATCGATGGTTAAAATATGGTGAAAATCTCGCGGCTCCAAGAGATGCTTCTCTTTTCGAAGGTCAACGGCTTCTTATAAGAAGGATTGTGGGCGAAAGATTGATAGGAACATATATTGATTCTGATTATGTTACAAGTCAATTGTTGCAAATAGTAAAACCTAATGAGCAACAAATGACTAAATACATTCTCGGCATTCTTAATTCGTCTTTAATTGCTTATTATTTTAAGAAAAAATATAACAGGCAAGATAAAACTTTTCCTGAGATTAGAATTTATGAACTTGGGACACTACCAATACATATCCTAAATCAGGAAGTTACAACCGACAATATATTTTACCAAAAAATGACGAGGTTGGTAGAGCGGATGCTGGAGTTGAATAAGAAGGTAAACGAGTTGAAGAATCCACAGGAGAAAGAGCGCGTTCAGCGACAGATTGATGCGACGGATGGTGAGATAGACAGGTTGGTTTATGAATTGTATGGATTGACCGAGGATGAAATAAAAATAGTTGAAGGCACTTAATAAGTGAAAAACTAAAAGTGAAAAGTTAAAAGTTG
>MHYA01000100.1:6667-8077 GCA_001825675.1 Planctomycetes bacterium GWF2_42_9
GCTTCGCTCCGACGCTTCGCTCCGATGAAAAGTTGTGGAATCGCTTCGCGATGCTATTTTAATAGATTTCTCGGCTGCGCTCGAAATGACAATTGGATGGTTTTGGCGGCATTAGGATTGAGATTGCCACGTCCTTCGGCCTCGCAATGACGCGTGGCCTTACTGGCCACGGTTAAACAACCAATTGCCTGTCGCTGACTCTCCGGGCTCTGATGGGCAGACACATAGGTCTGCCCCTACAATGCGTCGTCGCTGCGACGACGGCTAAACGAACCCTGCCATAATGATGGCAGGGCTAAACTGACGAGATTCTTCGTTTCACTCAGAATGACAATTGACGATTTTGGCGGCCGAAGAAACTATTTCAGATTTAAAATTTGTGATTTTAAAAGTGATGAGACGAACCCCTCGGCAGGCCGAGGGGCTAAATACAAATGGATATAAAATTTCAGAGATGAAACAATATCATCTTTCTTTGGAATACCAATCGGTAACGATTTTTTCGGCGGGTTTGGCGTACGGGCAGAAACCTCTGTGGCGGTCGGCGCGTTCTTTTGGATACAGCCAGCAATCCCACGCCCACCATGCGAAGCCGGCAAACCATTTTTCGTTCCAGAATGTTTCCAGTGCGGCCTGGTAATATCTTGCCTGTTCATCGCCATCGTAGGGCCAATCATTATAATATTCCCACGGCATTGCGGATGAACCTTTTGCGCTTCGCACGCCAATTTCAGCGAAGAAAATCGGTCTGTTCCATTTGAGCGCGAGATTTTTTAAGCGGTCGCGGATCTGCAGCCAATTTTTTTTCATCTGCTCGACGCTGGAACTGTTGTCAACATTTTTTGTATCTTCTGCGAGTGCGGCGGCGATGTTTGTTGTGCCGACAGGATAGTATGCGCTGATACCAATTATATCGACGGCATCCCACCAATTAATTTTTTCTTCCCGGCCGTGGTTTGTGTTGTAGATCAAAGGGCCTTTATAATTTTTGCGAATCACGGCAATCATCGAACGCCAATGCGAATCTGAATCTTCGGTTGAAACCATTTCGCAGCCGATGGTATACGCGGCACAATTTGTATCCTGTGCGAGTTTTGCGTAATGCAGCATTGCGACGGTATAATTTTTCCACCATTTTTCCCAATCGTTTGGTTCGATGTGGGCACGCCAAGTTCCGTCGCCGCAGTTGACGGTTGGTTTGAGAATCACTTTCATATTATTTTCTTTGGCGAGTCTGATCGCATTTCGGACATCATCGTCGGAAGCCATATATGGATTATTTTCGTTGAAGAAAATTTCGGTATCGGTTTTTTTTGTCATCGATATGACGAAAACAACGGTTGCAAAGTTCGCGTTTGTTTGTGCCATTGCTTTCATTGATTCTTCGGCTTTGGGGCCGATGTATGAACC
>MHYA01000101.1:0-7248 GCA_001825675.1 Planctomycetes bacterium GWF2_42_9
CGCCAATATCAAGCTCAAGGTGCAGCAATTTATCCGCACCAACAACTTTTTCAGCTTTAATAACTTTAGCAACTCGCAAATCGACTTTCTTGAAATCGTCAATCGTGCATTCTGCTTCCAATGGTTCGTCAAGAGTTACGGGAGCCGGAGCCGGAACTTTTTCGGCCGGCTGTTCACTTTTGCTTTCTTCTATCATAGCGTCAACCTTCTGTTTCTCGACTCGTTCTGCGAGTCTGATATATTCGTTAATCTTTTTATTTTCCAATAGAGTCTCGACATCAGCAAACGACAACGCTGAAACGCCGAGAATTTTTTCAATCTTTTCAACAAACACCGGCAGCACCGGCTTCAAATAAATCGCCAGAACCTTCACAGCATTCAAAATCACCGTCAAAGTCGCGCGGGTCTTCTCCGCATCGGTCTTTATCGTCGACCACGGCTGATTTACTTCGACATATTTATTGGCAATATCAGCAAGCGCAGTTATTTGCCTGATAACCGAAGCAAAATCAAGTTTTTCATAAGTATCGATAATCTGATGTTTGGACGCGATAAGCTGATTGATCAACTCTTTGCCCGTGGCATCAACGCTGCCAAGCATTCCATCAAGTTTGCCTGTCAACATCGGCACTGACCTGCTTGCGAGATTTGCGAGTTTGCCGACAAGATCAGAATTGACTTTCGCAACAAAATCCTCAAGGTTCAAATCAATATCATCAACGCCGTCAGTCAATTTGCTGGCGTAATAGTAACGCAGATATTCAGGATCAAGATGTTTGGCGTACGTCGAGGCCTTGATAAACGTGCCCTTAGACTTGCTCATCTTCACGCCATTGACCGTCAAAAATCCGTGTACGTGCAATTTATTTGCGACTTTAAATCCGCTGCCCATCAACATCGCCGGCCAGAACAACGCGTGGAAATACATAATATCTTTACCAATGAAATGATAAAGCTCCCAATCTTTGCTGTTCCAGACTTGGTTAAAATCAAGGCCGTTTTTGTTACAATAATTCTGGCAGCTTGCCATATAACCAATCGGCGCATCCAGCCAGACATAGAAAAATTTATTTTCTTCACCCGGAATTTTAAAACCAAAATATGGCCCATCACGTGAAATATCCCAATCTTTCAAACCCGCTGAAAACCATTCCTCAAGTTTGTTGGCAACGCTTTTGCCCGTGTAGCCTGCCGCCATCAAATCCTGAAGCTGCTTATGGTAATCCGCAAGCCTGAAGAAATAATGAACGCTTTTCTTCATTACAGGTTTTGTTCCGCAATTTGAACACGCGGGATTAATTAAATCGGTCGGCTGATATGTCGCGCCGCAACTGTCGCACGAATCGCCATATTGATTTTCGGATTTGCATTTCGGACAAGTGCCGCGAATGAATCTGTCCGGCAAGAACATCTTGCAATTTTCGCAATATGCCTGTTCGATCTCGTCTTTGACTATCGAACCTTTTTCTGAAAGCTTTTTAAATATATCCGCGCTTAACTGCTTGTTCTCATCAGAATGCGTGGAATAATAATTATCGAATTGAATATGAAAGCTGCTGAAATCGCGTGTGTGTTCAGCGTAAATTCTCTTTATCATTTCCTCTGGCGTAATGCCTTCTTTGCGGGCGCTGATCATTATCGGCGTGCCGTGAGTATCATCGGCGCAAAAATAAAGGCATTTGTTTCCGTTGGCCTTTTGAAACCGCACCCAAATATCCGTTTGTAAATATTCAACGAGATGCCCGATATGGATCGGGCCGTTAGCGTAAGGCAGCGCTGAAGTAACAACAATTTTCCTGTTCATTTATTGATTTTCATCCTTGTTAATATTTTCGTGCCCGTTCTTTTCATTGAAATCATCAGAATCCGTTTCAATATCATCGTGATCCGGCTTTCCTGTCGGCTGCTGAATAATCTCAACTTCCTCAACAGGTACAGCAAAAACATTGCCGTCGTCGGTTCTGATAGAAACAAGCTGCGTCAAAACCTGCGCATCAATTACAGTCCCTTCGCCTTGCGAAGTTTTTACGCGTGCTTTTTTCCGCGGCAGACGTTTTGACAAATCTCTATATGTATGGTCTTCGTACCGCAGGCAGCATTTCAATCTTCCGCAGTAACCGGAAATTTTCGATGGGTCGAGAGTCGCCTTTTGCAGTTTCGCCATTTTCATATTTACAGGTTTAAGAATTTTCAAAAATCTCGCGCAGCAGCAGGGCTGACCGCAAACTTCAATATCAGCGGCAATTTTCGCGGCGTCGCGTGAGCCAACCTGACGCATTTCAATTCGCGTCTGAAATTCCTTGGCAAGTTTTTTCACCAGTTCGCGAAAATCGATCCTGTTTTCCGCGGTGAAATAAAAAATTATTCTTTCGCCGCCGAAAATATGCTCAATATCCACCAGCTTCATCTGCAAATTAAGCTCGGCTATTATTTGTTTGCAGCGGGCAAGTTCTTCTTTAGCACCGATTGCGATGTGATGTTCTTCGCTCAAATCCTGCTCGGTCGCATAGCGTACAAATTTTCCGCCGACAGTTACAGGGCATTCCGCTTGCGGCACGCCGTAATATTCGACAACCGCTTCTTCGGTTTTCTTAAATGCGCAGGATTTGTAACAAAACCGCCCAACGACTTCGCCGATTTCCAAACCACGCTCGGTCTTTATCATAACCTTGGTCGCGGCCTTAGGCATACTTTTTTCCTCGTGAGTAAACCAGCCGGTCGTACCCATTTTGCCGTATCGAACAAGCATTTTCTTCTCAACGGGATGGTGAGGCAAAGGTTTATTTTTATCTGTTGTATCGTTCATAAACACCTTTAAAAAGGATAAAATCGTATATTAATGTAATAATTCTTCTGCCTTAAGCGACTAAATAGAACTTTTTATTATACCAGATTCGGTGCAATTCAGCAACAAATGCTCAAAAACCAGTTTTTCGTTCACGGAAGCATCGATAAACCGGATGGTTTGGTAGCAAACTTCGATAATATCAGCACACCCCAACTGCCCGAACCTTTGACTAATAGTCTTTACCTCCGCTAACTGGTCAAAGTTCGTTAATTTCTCCTCGCCGCCCAAAGAAACCCTCATCGCATCAGACAAAACCGAAATAAACAAAGAAACGAAAATTTTTCTCGCCGCTCTGCCCAAATCCGCCTTGCTGGACGCCGCTTTCAACTTCATCCACGACTCGGCAAGCTCACCCGCCGAGCTATTTATCCATTGCGAGAAATCTACAACATCGCCAATCTGAAAAATGCTGAATTTTTTAACGAATTCCTTTTTAATGGCGTAAAATGATGGCTGAAGTTTGGTCAGCAGTTCGGATTGGCCAAGACTTCCATTTGTGAACCGCGCGAAAAACTTTGCTTCGGTTTGATTGACTTCTGGAAGTTTTTCGATGATTTTTTCTTCGCTCAAAGGGCCAAAATGCACGATTTGACTCCGCGATTTGGTCGTCGGCAGTAAATTATCGAGTTTGCTGCAAAGCAGGATTATAAAACTTTTGTTCGGCGGCTCTTCAAGCACCTTCAATAAGGCATTTTGACTTGCGATATTTAGTTTTTCCGATTCGCTGATTACAAAAACCTTTGAGGTCGAAAGACTTGGTTTAACCTGAATTTTCTCAATAAAAAATTCGCGAATAACACCAATCGGGAGATCGATTGGCTGTTTACTCCTCAATTCAGGTTCTCTGCTTACTTTGCAGAGCTCCTTATATATATGATGAAAATCGGGATGATTATCGGCATCTATCATTCTGCACGATTCGCATTGCCCGCAACTATCTATTTGAGATTTGAGATTTGTCGAAGACCCCTGCGGGGAGATTTCAGATTGGTCTGATTGGCACAGCAAAAGTTTAGCGAAAGCCTTTGCGGTCGTGAATTTGCCTATGCCGTCGATACCGTCAAATATATATGCGTGCGCCAGTCTGCCGGTCTGATGCGCCCGTCTCAACGCTTCAACCGCCCTATCCTGGCAAAATATATCTGAAAGATTCATATATGAATTATTCCGCGTCAGCAGGTTCCGCAAATCTTCAATCTTCAATCTTCAATTTTAAATTTTTGCAAATTGTCTGAACAATTTGCTGATGCACCGTCTGCATATCCTGTGTAGCATCCACAACAACAATATCTTTTCGCATTTTTGCAAGTTTAAGAAATCCGTTGCGAACTTTTTTATGATATGCCGCTGCTTTTTGTTCCATACGGTCAAGTCCGCGGTTCATTCTTTGCTTTGCTGTTTTAAGGTCAACATCCAGAATGATCGTCAAATCAGGCCAAACTCTTTCGAGCGAATGCTCGGCAATATCGATTACCTTTTGCACCCCGACACCGCCGGCAAACCCCTGATAAGCGCACGTACTCGAAACCCAGCGGTCGAGTAGAACGCAGTTTTTCTTTTTCAAAGTGGGGGCGATGCATTCATCCCAAAGCTGTGCCCTGCTTGCCATATAAAGGAGCAGTTCGGTGCGGTCGGAGATATGATTGGCCGGGTCGAGCAGGATATTTCGGATTTTTTCACCGGTTGCTGTTGAGCCGGGGTCGCGAAAACATTGAATCTTAACTTTATTATTGGTAAGGAATTGTGCAAGCAAGTCCCTTTGCGAACTTTTGCCGCATCCATCCGGCCCGTCAAGCACTATTAACTTTGATTTCAAATTTTTTATCATAAATCAAAGAATACTGGAATTGGTGCTAATTAGCAAGAGATTGCCTTTTAGTAGTTAAACAAATCCCGCATCGCGTAGTTCTGCTTTGAGGCGAGGTTGATCGCTTTTAAAACCTTGACTCTTGTTCTTTCGGTTAGTTTCCGACCTTTGCACGCCCTGCTTACCATTTTGTGCGTAAGCTGCAAACCCTCCGCCGCCGCGACAAGATCGTGAGGTTTCAAATTATGTTTGGCCATAAGGTCAGCGATCGGCTGCGGCCCCAAATTTCTTTCGTTATCTTCGTTTATCATACCGTAAGCATACATCATTACAGCCCTTCGGTCAATTATTTACGACAATCAATTTGACACAAACTCACAAACCATCTAAACTGACTAGATGCACATACAAACGCATATTTTGTCAGGATGGTGTTTAGGAAATTTATTTAACCTTACGCCAAAAGAGAGATTCTTCTGCATAATTGCAGCTTCAGCTGCGGACGTTGACGGCTTTGGCTTTTTCATCAGCCAGGAATTATATTGGCAATATCATCATCTAATTGCTCACAATATTTTTTTCATATCTATCACTTCCTTATTGCTAACTTTCTTTTCAAAAAATAAATTTAAAGCATTTTTGATTTTCTTTGGCTTGATGCACATTCATCTGATAATGGACTATTTTGGCTCCGGCGAAGAATGGGGCATTACTTATTTTTGGCCATTATCAAATTGGAGCATTTTTAATGAAAATGCCTGGCCGTTCTTTGGCTGGCAAAATAAAGCAATTGCGATGGCATTTGTATTTTGGGCAACCGCCATTATTTTCATTCAGAAAAGAACTTTTCTCGAATGGCTTATGCCTTCACTGGATAAGCAGATAGTCCAAATAGCTGAAAAAATCAAAAATCGTTTTGCCCCTTCAACGGTAAAAACCCAATAATCAGCTTTTTCCTTCATCAAAAACAGCAATCAACTCGTTTCCTCTTTTCGTATAAAGAACTAGGCTTACTAATATTTTGGAGATAAAAAAATGGAAACGATGCACGAAACAAAAGCACTGACGATAACCCGAACTTTCGATGCGCCTGTCGATTTTGTTTGGCGAGCTTGGACAAAGCCGCAGCAGATAAAACAATGGTGGGGGCCGAATTATTTTACCACTCCATTTTGCACAATGGATTTTCGTCTTGACGGCAGATACCTCACCTGTATGCGTTCGCCGGATGATTTCGATTATTGGAGCACCGGTGTGTACAAAGAGATCGTCCCGCTGAAACGTATTGTAATGACAGACAGCTTCTCGGATATTAACGGCAATGTCGTACCGGCCACTCATTATTCAATGTCAGGCGATTTTCCGCTGGAAATGCAAATAACGGTAGACTTCGAATTTGAAGAAGGCAAAACAAAAATTACGCTTACACACGAAGGCATACCGGATTCGGAAAAAGAAAATTGTACTAAAGGATGGAATCAATCGTTCGATAAACTCGCGGAATTTTTAGCGAATATATTGGTTTAACGCGTGAGAAGCTCAAATTCTTCGGGGCTTAAAGTTTGACGTAATTTGCTTAAGGCTTCAAGTTCGATTTGGCGGACACGCTCTTTTGTTACACCCAAATCCTCGCCAATTTGCTTTAGCGTTTTAAATTCTTTTTTGACCATTGTGCCTGATAAGCCGAAATGGTAACGTATAACGTGCTGCTCACGCTCATTCAAATTTTGCTCTATAGCCGACATCAAACTTCGATGAGCATTATCGATTTCATCACTGGCAGCGTTTTCGACGGCCGCAATTTGAAATTCCTCTTCAGGAAGTTCTGCACCCATCATCGCCTGCTCCGCGGGCAAATATCTCGCGAACGCCCTGCTTATAACCCACGAGGCGTAAGTGCTAAACCTGAAACCTTTCGTATAATCGAATTTTTCAACCGCACGCATCAGCGCGATATTGCCTTCGCTTACGAGGTCGCCCATATTTGCGCCGCTATGACGACCTGCGATGCGAACTACCAACTTCAAATTCGCTTCGATGATTATATTTTTAAGTCTGCCGGCTTCGTCTAATAATTCCTGCGCCTGATATGCGGTTTTGCCGCAAAACGAAGTAAGGTTAATTTTTTTAATTTTCTCCGAAACAAGATATTTCAAAAAATTATATCTTTTGAAAAGCTGCAATTCCTGTTCACGGTTCAGCATCGGAATTTTTTTCACGGCCTCGATAAAATTCTGCCAATCGTTCTGATTTATTTTCGCGGAAGGGTCGGTCAATATTTTTCGTGGAGTTCGGCGAATAGATGACTGCTCGGAAAGGATTTTTTCTTCTGCGTCGGGCTGCAAAAATTCGTCGCTGGGAATGTAATCAATTTTTATCGCAAGCAGCTTTCGCACTCGTCTTTGCGTGATGATTCGATAAATAGAACTGCTGCTGTGGCCGTATTTGACGGCAATTTTTTCTACGCTTTCACCGCTTTGATAAAGTTTGAAAATTTCTGCCGCATCGGTTGGCTCGATTTGCGAACGCTGATTCAAAAACAATTGTTTCTTTGAACTTTTTTCATATTCGGCAACCAAAAGTCTGATCGTCT
>MHYA01000101.1:7259-22165 GCA_001825675.1 Planctomycetes bacterium GWF2_42_9
TCAAATTTGCCGGCGGCTTTTTTGATTATTGCTGTCTTGCTCAATTCTTCCTGCTGCGAGGTTTGAGCGATGTATTTTATTATCTCGTTTTTCAGGCGAGGATCCATCGTGCTGTAATTGGCGGCGTTTTCAACGATCGATTTATTTGCTTTCACAAACTCATCGACCGCAGATTGCGAAAAACCGGTTTTCATCACATTGTCATTGAAAACATATTTTCGACCAATCAAACCTTTGCTTTGCCAGCGTTCGAGTGTTCGGATCGAGACATTTAAATGCTTTGCCAAATCGTGAAGCGAATATATCTTCTCACCCTGTTCATTTACACGTAAGTGCAACCTGGAACTTGCTTTATGTATATATTTCGGCAGATTTTTTATTAAATCGCTGCCGGTTATAGAGGTAGCGGCAGGTGAATTTTTTGGCCGGTAGCCGGTGATTTTAAAACATATAAATTCATAAGGGTATTCTTGTGGCGGCTGGACAATTTTAAACAAAGACTCTGCGGCAATTAGCTGTTTAAGCTGTTGAGCACGCGGCACAAAGCTCGTCTCCATAAAGAGTTGCGCCAAAACGGGATTTTCAATCTTCCGCATACATTGAGCATTTTAATCTTTTACACTGCCAAAAGTCAAGCAAATGTCAAAATTTTACAAAAAAACCAATTGTCCAATTAGCATTAAAAACAAGACAACTTAAATTGAATTTATATCCTAAGTACTCTATGATATATTAGAATTATTAATTTATGATACGTTGACTTAAGGAGCTTATATGGCTACTAAAACTATAACGATTGATATGGACGCATATAAAAGACTCAAAGCTGTAAAGGATAATAACGAATCTTTCAGCCAAACAATAAAAAGAGTTATTAAAGAACCTATGGATTTAAAGGCATTCAAAAAGCGTCTTGAGAAAAACATCTTTAGTCCTGAAGCTGTTAAAGCTATTGAAGAACATATTCGTCAAAGAGGAAAAACTTCAAAAAGGACAAGATAATGGCTTGTTTGGATACAACTATCCTTATCGACCTTGCAAGTGGAAATGCCAACAGAAGAAAAAATGCGTTTAATAAACTTGCAGAACTTGTAAACCGCGGCGACGACATCGTGACTACAAGATTTAACGTAGCGGAATTATACACCGGCGCCGCAAGGTCTGCCAATCCGCAAACCGAACTCAAAGTAATAAATAACCTTGTTAAGAATATTTCAATCCTTGAGTTTGAAGATAAGGCGGCTTGGCTGTTTGGCCGAATTACATCTTATCTGCAAATAATTGGCAACCCCATCGGCGATATGGATGTATTGATAGCGTCAACTGCTATGGTTAGCGGACATACTATTGTAACTAAAAATGTTTCTCATTTTAGAAATATCCCGGATTTGATTGTTGAAACATATTAATTAAAAATTAGCCTTAAGATTGATTCCATAAGGGAGCTTTAAATGTCGAAGATTGGATTTATTGGCGCTGGCAATATGGCGGAAGCGATAATTAAATGCATTATCGATACGCATATTTTTCGCCCTGAAGATATTATCATCGCCGATGTTCGCAAAGAACGTCTGGATGAACTGACGGACAAATACAACATCTCATTTACAACGAACTGCAAACTCGCAAAGGCTGTCGATATTCTTGTTTTGAGTATCAAACCGCAAAATATGATCGCAGTTCTAAATGAGATCAAAGGCTCCATCAACAGCGATACGATAATAGTTACGATCGCGGCGGGAATTACTACCGATAAGATTTGCAAAACTCTCGGCTTTGATTCCGTGATTCGTGTAATGCCGAATACGCCTGCGCTGATTGGACAGGGAACAAGCGTTTTATACGCAACAGCGGCAGCGAAAGAACGGCTCGCCGAAGTTGAACACATTTTTCAGGCGGTTGGATACGTAACGACCGTTGAAGATGAAAAACTGCTCGATGCCGTTACAGCGGTCAGCGGCTCTGGACCTGCTTACTTCTTTTTGCTGATGGAAGAAATGATAAAGGCCGGCGTTAAACTGGGTCTCGACAAACAACTTGCGGAAAGAACCGTTTTGGTTACAGCTCGCGGCGCTGCAATGCTGGCAATCGAAAGATTAAAAGCGGGAGAAAAAGTCGATGTGCTCCGCCAAAAAGTTACATCGCCAAACGGAACAACCGAAGCTGCGCTGAAAGTTTTTGCTAAATATAATTTCGAACAAATGGTCAGCGATGCTCTCGCCGCGGCGGAAAAACGCAGCGAGGAATTGTCGGGAAGTTAATTAGAACTACACAGAGGCTACAGCTTTGAAGAACGTATAGCAGAAAACGCCGTCAGGTTCGGTTGTTCGATATAAGCCTTTTATTCCGTCATCGAAAGTTTTTACATTTATCAAACCTGCTTTAATTACCGGCTCGCGCACGCCTTCGATCATCGCGGTAAAAGTATTTTTGGTGAACCCTTCGACAAAATGCGACCTGCTCGCATCGACATAGACCATTCTTGGCGATACATTTACTTTTTCAAAACCCGCGGAGTTCAATAAAGGATAAAGCTGCCTGCCGATGTTAGCGTTGCCGCCGGATTTACTTTGCAAATCGACAAGCGATTGAATTGCTTTGTGCGCGGATTCATTATCGGGATGAAAATATGTTGACCCGTGATCGCCTTCGATTGCGGTGATCGTGCCGGCTGGTTTTAATAATTTTTTTAACGCAAGAAGAGCATCGATAGGTTTAGGCAGATGCTCTAGAACAAAACAAAGAAAAATATAATCAAAAGATTCCGGCGCAAAAGGTAAATTGAAAATGTCGGCCTGCTGAAATGTTACGTTTTTAAAACCAGCTTTGGCAATTTTTTCTTTCGCCTGCGCGATCGAGCTTTCGGAAATATCAATCGATGTGAATTGTGCCTCGGGACTATTTTTAGCAAGTGTTATGGTTTGAGCGCCTACCCCGCATCCTGCTTCGAGTACTCGGCTGCCTTTGGGATAAAAAGTGTCGGAGTGAAGCAATTCGACAAGCGTTGCGGCCTGATCCTGCAATCTTATGTTTTCTCTATCGTTGTAGCCGTGTACGTATTCCATATAAAGGCACAATTATAGCCGGAAGCCCTGAAAAAGCAAATACTTAAAAAATAGTAAAATTTATTGTAACGTTTGCGAAAAATGATTGTATAACATTGTAACAAATTATTAAAGAGTTTGGATGATAGACGAGCAGGCAATAATTAAAAATATAATCAACGGCGATAGCGAGGCGTTCAGGATTTTGATTGAACGATACCAAGCCCCCGTCTTCAGAATAGTATCCAACATAGTTAATGACCGGCACGTTTGCGAAGATATCGCACAGGAAGTATTTTTGGCGGCTTATAAAAAAATCGCATCATTCGACAATACACGAAGTAAGTTTTCAACATGGCTTTTCACTATCGCACGAAATAAAAGTTTAAACGCAATTAAGAGAACGAAAACACAGACGGTTGATGAATTCCCGGAGATTGCGGATTGTCAAAACGGTGACGAACTGGAGAAACAGGAATTTTTGAAAGAACTGGACAGACAATTACATTCACTGCCGAAAGATCAAAAAACTGTTTTCGTCCTGGCAGAAATTGAAAAACTGCCTTACGAAGAAATCGCACAAATTGAAGGTGTGCGTCAAGGCACTATCAGAACGAGATTGTGCAGAGCAAAACAAAAACTTGCAAAGGCCCTTGGCTTGGATTGGGAAATATGATGGATAAGAAAGAAATTTACGGAAGCTGGGTGGAGAAACAAATAGAAATTCCGGATTTATTTGCAGACAAGGTAATGAAGCAAGTATCAGAATATGAACACCAGCCGAAATGGTTCGATATACCAGGAATTATAGAAATCATTTCAGCCCATACCATTATTAAAAATTGTCTAATTACTGCCGGTGTAGCAATCGGATTTATAAGGGTAATATATATTATGATAGTAATTTTAAGTAAGGGGTTTTTAAATGGATGAGTCAACACTTAAAAAAACATATAACCGACAAATTTGGCTAGCTGTTTTATTTTCATTTCTTCTTCCGGGATTAGGACAGATATACTGTGGCAGACTTGCAAAGGGATTAATTTTTATAGCCCTGAATACTTTACCCGTATTTGTAATTGTAGACTTATTGTTATTTGGCAAAAATGCAGCTTTATTATTTGTTACAGTTGGTTTAATGCTTTTTGGCGGAATCGTTCAATTGATTGCTATCATTGATTCCATTTATCTTGCAAAAAGTTTAGATTCGCGATATGAGCTTAAAGATTATAACAGGTGGTATGTCTATTTGCTTTTGATTATCATCGTAATTGGCAACAGCGCTATCGGAATTATACCTTATAGAGATAATCTTATGGAGGCATTTAGGATTCCCTCAAATTCTATGTATCCAACGATAAACAACGGCGATAGGATTCTGGCGAATAAAGCAATTTATAAAAAAATTGATCCAGCCAGGGGCGATGTCGTTATATATATAAATCCTGAAAACAGAGTAAATTATATTAAAAGAGTGGTCGCAATCGAAGGCGATACGGTAGAAATGAAAAATAATCAGCTTTATGTGAATGGTAAAATTTTAGAATATCAGCCTTTATCAAAAACCGAACTCGATGGTTTTAAAATTAATACCGGCAATAAAAAATTAGAGGGTAATATATTTTATGAGATAAACGGCACTTCGAAATATTTAATCTTTCTTTCCAATTCAAAAACCGATGAAAAAGTGAAGAATTTTTCAGAAATTAAAATACCAAAGTATTGCTGCTTCGTGCTTGGAGATAACCGAAATGAATCACTCGACAGTAGAAATTCCGGGCCAATTCCAGTAGCTGCAATCAAAGGCAAAGCAAACTGGGTATACTTTCCAATATCGCATTTCAGCAAGATCGAATAATAGGGCTACTCAATGATGATTGCTTCGACCGGGCATTCGTCGGCGGCTTGCTGGGCGGCATCTTCATACTGCGGGGGTACTTCATCGACAATTACCTGGGCTTTTTCGTCACCCATTTGGAAAACCTGCGGACAAGTCTCAACACACAAACCACAAGCGGTACAACTATCGTCAACTTTCGCTTTCATTTTTTGACCCTCGTAAAAAATAATTGAATCATAAAAACCCCGCCAATGAATGACGGGGCTAATTTTTCAATAAAGCCGGGATTGCCAGACACAACCAGATGATCGCTTATGGCTGCTCGGTTCCCCGCCTGACCAGGTTCGCGGACCCGGATAGCCTGGGTCCCGGCCGCATTTATAGTATCAAAAATCGCAAAAAAAACAAGCCAAAATGTCTGATTATTAAATCAATTTGACTAAATTGCCGTTTAGACTTATGATAACTTTTTAATTTTATTTCGGAGCAAAAATGGCTTACACGGTGCTTGCAAGAAGGTATCGGTCGCAAAAGTTCGACGATGTTGTCGGGCAGACGGCGATTTCGCAGACACTCCGTAACGCCATCAAAACCGACAAAGTAGCGCACGCTTATCTTTTTACCGGCACTCGCGGCGTAGGCAAAACGACTACGGCAAGAATTCTTGCCAAATCGCTAAACTGCCTTGCATCAGATAAGCCGACAGTCGATCCGTGTTTGAAATGCGATAGCTGCCTGGCGGTCAACGCCGGCACTGATATTGACGTTATCGAAATCGATGGTGCGTCGAATCGCGGTATCGAAAATGTTCGTGAGCTTCGCAATAACGCGATTTACCGCCCCGCCCGCGCAAGATTTAAAATCTATATCATCGACGAAGTTCATATGCTCACGACAGAAGCGTTTAACGCGCTGCTTAAAATTCTGGAAGAGCCGCCGGCACATATCAAATTTATTTTTGCTACGACAGAAGCGAATAAAGTTCCCGCGACGATTCAATCGCGATGCCAGCGGTTTGATTTTACAAATATCAGCCCTGCGGATATTATTTCGCAGCTTAAAAAAATTCTAAACGATGAAAATATAAAATTCGAGGATGATTGCATAATCGCTTTGGCCAGACTGGCAAACGGTTCGATGCGTGATGCCTTAAGTTTGCTTGATCAGCTTATAAGCGCAGCCGAGCAGCCGTTGAGCGTTAAATCTCTCGAAGAATTGCTGGGGTTGCCGAGCAATGAGAAAATTTATCTGCTGCTTGAAAAGATTGGGCAATCGGATGCGGGCGGAACATTGCAGGCTGTTGATAATTTGATTGTCGGCGGATTAAGCTGCATTGGTTTGCTCGATGCGATGATCCAGTCTTTTCGCGATATGATGGTATTAAAAGCCGCGAAAGATTCTTCGACGCTCGTGATTTTGACAGAGGCGGAGAAAAAGGGTTTGTCGCAAATTGCCGAATACTTCGATATACCTTCAATCGTTTATAATATTTCACTTTTTGAAAAACTCCGCTGGCCTGTAAAGAACAGCGATAATCCGCGTGCGCTTCTGGAAGCATCACTAATGCGAATTGCTCTCTCGGAACATTTTATGAGCATTCCAGAACTTCTCGGCGGCAAAAATACAAACGTCAATCCAGCAGATGCGTTAAAAAAAAACACTGGGGTAATTGAAAGACCCGCATTCAGGCCGCAGCAGCAAACACAAACGCAAACACCAACTCAAGATTTCGCACCGCAGCAAAAGCAGGTGCTTGACAGTAATTGCAGTTTTGAACAAATAAAAGACAGATGGAAAGAGATAACGGAATCCATCGCAAACGCGCGCCTCGGCGAATTTCTTAAAAAAGCGACTCCGATGCGTTTGGCCGGTGATACGCTGGCTTTAGGTTTTGGCGCAGCAGATGAATTTATGATGAAACTTTGCCAAAGCAACGGCAAATCGGAAGCAATCATACAATCACTGACCGAAGCGATTGGAAAAAATTTAAAGATAAGTTTCGAACTTATAAATTCGCCAACGCAGCATACTCCCAAACCAAAACCGAAAGGCGCAAGAGCAGGCCAAAAAGTAATCGATGACGCAGCAAATAATCCTTTTATTAAAAATATTTTGTCCGAACTCGATGGAAATATTATTGATGTCGAGGAGCAGCAGTAATGAGCAATCAGGCGTACACTCAAAGTTTGAATAAATTAATTGACGAGTTGGCGAAGCTGCCGGGAATCGGACCAAAGACGGCAGAACGTTTGGCGTTTCATATTCTCAAAGCGGAAAAAAATGAAGCACTCTCACTCGCCGACTCGATTACAAAATTAAAAAGCTCTGTGCGTCAGTGCAAGCAATGTCATAATCTTTCTGAAAGCGATCTTTGTTCGATCTGTACCGACACGCGAAGAGACAAAAGTATTATCTGTGTTGTCGAACAATTCAAAGACCTTATCGCGTTGGAGAAAACTGGACTTTGCAAATGGCTCTATCACGTTCTCGGCGGAAGAATCGCGCCGCTTGAAGGAATCGAGCCTGGCAATTTGACTATCGATCATCTGATAAGCAGAATACGAAACGAAAAAATCAGCGAAGTTGTAATGGCGACAAATCCAACTGTCGAAGGCGACGGAACGGCACTTTATATCAGTTCATTGATAAAACCTATGGGCGTAAAAGTTACACGCCTTGCCAGAGGCTTGCCCGGGGGAAGTCAGATCGAATTCGCTAGCGGCGCTATACTCACCGATGCAATTCTAGGAAGAAATCCGTTAGAATAGGGTATTGGATAAGGGACAAACAAACATTTTTTTTAAAATTTTCTGCATTTCTGCCTTAAAAATTGCTTTTTTGGGAAAACTTTGGTATTATTCAACCTGGTTGGAACAATATTTGCACATTAGGCCTCATTTTTTGGAAGTGGTATGAAATTAGATATGACGAATCAGATGCGAATGGAGCAGCGAATGAAGCTGGCGCCGCGGATGATTCAGTCTATGGAGATTTTGCAGCTTTCGACACTGGCACTTCTGGAAAAAATTGAGACCGAACTAAACAGCAATCCTGTTCTTGAAGTTGAAGAACAAGCAGAAAACAATAATGCTGAAACACCCGCCGAACAGCAGGAAAATGCACACAAAGAAATAATTTTACACGAAGGCAACAAAACAGGCAAAGATTTCAGCAAAGTCGAGGATTTCGCTGAAGATTCAGACGATTATTTTTATCGCACCGAAACTCCGCGTGCCGATGAAGATGGCGTTGATAAAAAAATGGAGGCGATGAACAACACGCCTGATCTTGGTCTTTCGCTGAACGATTATTTGCTAGAACAATGGCGGCTTATTGATGCCGATGAGAAAGTGAAAAAAGCGGGCGAGCAGATTATAGATTACATCGATGAGAAAGGTTATCTCAAAGTTCGCCTTGAACAACTTTACATTAAAGACAAAAGTGAATTCAGCCTCGACGATCTTGAAAAAGCATTGAAGCATATTCACGAACTTGAGCCTGCCGGAATCGGAGCACGGGATGTTAAGGAATGCCTCTTAATTCAAATGGAACAATCTCCCGATGATATGAGTTTTGAAAAGGAGCTTGTTTCAAAATATCTCGATAAGCTGCTCGAAAATAAACTGCCTGAAATCGCCAAGAAAATGAATTGCACTGTTGAGCGGATTAACCAGGCACTTTTGCGAATGCGAAAATTCGATACGTCGCCGGGACTGCAAATCAGCAGAACAAAAAATCCGCCGATCAAAGCGGACATTCTGGTCGAGCCTGTTTCGGGCGGCGGTTTTAAAGTATCGCTTGCGGATAAAAGCATTCCTTCTCTGCGCATCAACGAATATTATTCGAATATGGCCAGAGACAAACTACTCGATATGAAAACACGGCATTTTTTGAACGACAATATTCGTTCGGCGAAATGGCTGATGGACGCTATCACACAAAGAAAACATACTCTCCTGAAAGTCGCACGGACAGTAGTTGAAAGTCAGGGCGAATTTTTTGAAAAAGGAAAGATGTCTTTAAGGCCGCTGCCGATGTCGGAAGTTGCTGATAAGGTCGGTGTACACGTGGCAACAGTTTCGCGAGCGGTCGCGGGCAAATATATTCAATCGCCGCAGGGATTGATGCCGCTGCGTGATTTATTCGGCGGAGGTATGGAAAGCAGCAACGGCGGCAGCGAAAGTTTTGAAGCGATCCGCGCAAAGATGCAGCAGATTATCGATGTCGAAGATAAATCGAAACCGCTGAATGACGATGAGATCAAAATAAAACTTGAAGAGGCTGGTGTAAAAGGGATCGCACGAAGAACCGTCGCAAAGTATCGCAAGATTATGAAAATTCCAACGGCAAGATTCAGAAAGAAATTTTAGCCAATTGTCAATTTCATAAAGATGAATACGCCAACCGCGGTCAGAACCATAAAAACTACGATCGATCCGAAAAGCAGAAACGACTCCCGAACAAAAGGAATCAACTCAATTTTTTCCAGCTTGGTCGCTTTATAAACCACCGCAATAATAGCAATCAACGGCAGCGCAAGCAAAAACGCATACGGCGTTGTGCCAATATGCACTGGCGACGTAAAACCTGCCAAAACAAATTGAAACATATTATTTATCACTGATTACACAGATTCCACTTATATATTTATTTACCTTTGGAATTTGCCAGGTATACCGCGTTGACGATGCATAAAAGGTTCATCATTCCCGCAATGCCTGTATAAATTTCGCCGATTTCGCACGGTCTACCATAAGAACTAAGATGAAAAACATTACTGCCCAAGTACCCCAGATAAGCAGTTATGGGCGAAAATAAAATCTGGGCATAAAACCACGGAGATTTAAAATCTATTACTCCAATCGAACCAATGAAAATACCAAACACAAATGCAAGTACGAGCGAAATAAAAATAATGATCCCGCGTTTTTTTCCGCCAATCAGCAAATGTCCTGCGCCCGGTATCCACCACGCCAAAACTGCGGCAAGGAACATAAGCACCGGACGCGGTATATTCGATTTAGCCGACGCTGCACTCACTATTTTGCTCCATTAGCATCGTTGGTATCATTCGCATCAGCAGCTTTTGGCTGTACAACTTCTTTAAGATTTACACGTGCCGTTATGTTATCAGGCATATAGAAGCCGAACGCGGCACTTTGTGCATCGATGAAATCTTCCTGAAGAGCAAGACGCAGACGTATGCTGTCAAATTCTTCCTGCGTGCCGGGACTGCCGACATCAAAACTCTCAACGACATAAAGCGTAAGTTTCGGATCGAAGTCGATCAAAACCGGAGGCTGCTGATTCTTTGCCTGCATCTGTTCAAATTCATTATAGAAAGTATCAACGAGTTTTGCATAAAGCAGGCTCTGATCGATAATGCTTTCTGCTCCCATCATACCAGCAACTCGCATTTTTGTCTGCTCAATATCCATCGCTGAAACTCTCTTAAGGCTGTCCATTGACTGCATCTTGAAAGTTTTTTCGTTGGGATCAGCGTTCTTTTTACCGTATTCTGAATTTAATTTCGCAAGAGCCGCATCCCAGTTTTGATTTTTTACCAGGCCTAAAAATTCGTTTGCTGCTTTGTCTGCGATTTGGGCGGCAGCAAGTTTTTTGCAATCTTTGATTACTTCATCTTTCAAAACGAATTTATCTTTAGCTAAATTCGGTTCACCAATATTCGGAAGATTCTTAACATAGCTGAAGTCTACACTATCAGGAGCAGCCGACTTCGCAGCATCTACAACTCTAACGATAGCAATAATATCGCCTGCCATATCGGTGAGCGGCCCTGCGCTTACAAACATTTTCGGAGCGGTCGGTTCAAATGGCCCCATTTTAGTTGCTTCATCGCCAAGTTCTTTAACAGCGAAAATAAGTTTAATCAATCGTGTAGGCATTCTGCTTTGACCTGCGATTACCAATCGTCCGAGATTTAAATCAGACTGGAAATCCGCAGCCGTAAGAAGACTGGTTCTGCCATTGTAAACTTTAATGTTATATTGTTTTGATATATTTTCGGCAACACCGGCATAATCGCCCGCTTTTGCTTTTAATGTTTCAACACTTGCTTTTTCAAAATCTATACTTTCAAAGGCGCTGTCTGTCTGCTCCATTGCTTCGCTTAAGATTTTTGTGCCTTGTGCATTAATTTTTCTTGTATGCAGGCCCTTCTTAATCATATCAGCGACTTCTGCATAGCTCTTTTGTTTTTTAATTGTCTTTGAATTAGGATCATTTGGATCTTCGGGAACTTCTTCCGTAATCGGAGGTCTTTCAAGATTCTGACGATAAAATTCTTCTACTTCCTCTTCTGTCGGAGGAGCTACATTCTTTTTCAAATCGCTGACTTTGATCATCATATAATCAATCGCCACGCGCGGCGGAAGTTTATAGCCGAAGCCAACCGGATTTTCATCACTCGTAACGCCCGGAGTATTATTTTTAAATTTCTCGAACATTCCGATCACTTCTGCTTCTGACGGCTGCGGAGCTTTATCGACAAAATCTTCCGCGGCAAATTCTACCAAATTAACATCCATTCTTTCGTTCATTCTCGCGAAAGTATTTTCGAGCTGTGCCATTGTGAGATTTTCGGTGTCTGTAACAACCCTTGAATAAGACATAATCGCCAGAATATCTGCGAATGATTTTAATATTTGCTCATCAGACATATTTGTCGATGCTGAAAGATTTCGCACGAGCGTCGCGGCATCGACTTGATTGTTTGTCAGTTGCGGAATAACGCTTTTCAAAATATTGCCCGCGGTGTCGCCTGTAACAGCACAACCTGCTTTTTCAGCTTCATATCTAAGAAGAACAAAAAAGAGTTCCGCCCTTCCGCGTGATTGCTTGAAGAATTCATCAACAACAGAAGGATTAATGCGAAGTCCGCTCTGCATCGCAGCATTTTTCAACTCATCACTTACCATCGCCGCATTTTCAGATTCCGGGAACAAGAGCTGACCAAGAAGAACTGAACGTACATCGCCCAAAGCCGGCAGAAGTCTGTCGATCATCAGACCGCGAAGAGCCTGAAGCTGGACTGAAGCATTTTGAAGGTCAACCCTGTTAATTGTCAACCCATCGCCGTAAGTGTACATCGCAGAGTTTTGATCTCTATAACTGGGCTTCGCAAGTTCATTGAGCAAACTTGGCATAATAAAAGCAATCATAATTACAATTACAAATACGGCCATCAATTTGCCCATATTTTTGCGAATCCATTTTACCAAATGCATTTTATTCTCCGAAATAAAGATTAAATTCTTAATTTTAAAGGACTTACAAAATATACAATACTAGATTGTAAACGAAAAAGTATAAGCTATTTAGGACTTTTTGCAATAGGAAAATATTAAGCATTTTTTACGCAACTGTTTGCACTTTGGATACTTAACGTTATGATAGAGAAATAATTTTGAAGCAATAAGGGTTCGTGATGAATTCTCAAAAAGCATTTAAAAAAGCACAGCGATTTATTCCTGGCGGCGTAAACTCACCGGTACGGGCTTTTGGCTCCGTCAAGATGTCACCAATTTTCATCGCTAAAGGCAATGGGTCAAAGATTTATGACATCAACGGAAATGAATATATTGATTACGTCTGTTCGTGGGGCCCGCTCATCCTCGGCCACGCCCATCCCAAAATTACCTCGGCGGTAATTTCAGCAGCAAAAAAGGGAACATCATTCGGTGCACCTACCGTTGCAGAAACAGAATTAGCTGAAATTATCTGCGGCACTTTCGATTCCATCGATAAAGTTCGACTCGTAAGCAGCGGAACTGAAGCAGTTATGACAGCAGTAAGACTTGCCCGCGCTTTTACCGGCAGAAAATACATCTTGAAAATCGCAGGCTGCTATCACGGCCACAGCGATTCAATGCTCGTCAGTGCAGGTTCCGGTTCGGCACTCTATTCAAAACCATTATGCCCCGGCGTTCCCGATGAGCTTTCAAAACTCACAGTCATCGCTGACTATAATAATATAGATTCGGCGGCAAAGTCTTTTGAAAAGTACAAAGGTAAAATCGCAGCCTGTATCATCGAACCCGTAGCCGCAAATATGGGCGTTGTTTTGCCAAAAAATGGTTACCTAGCGAATCTGCGCAAACTTTGCAGCCAAAATAAATCGTTATTAATCTTCGATGAGGTCATTACAGGATTCAGACTTTGCTTTGGCGGAGCACAAACCATCTTTAAAATCCAACCGGACATTACTTGCCTGGGCAAAATTGTCGGCGGCGGTTTACCTTGCGCTGCGGTCGGAGGCAGAAAAGAAATTATGGATATGCTCGCTCCTTGCGGCAATGTTTATCAGGCAGGCACACTTAGCGGCAATCCCTTGGCAACGGCGGCGGCAACCGCAACTTTGAAAATCCTCAAAAATGAAAAAATTTACGCAAAACTTGAGGAAAATGCGAAAATGTTGGAGGCCGGTCTGCTTTTGGCCGCTAAAAACAATAATATTCCGATGATAATTAATAGAATCGGGTCGCTGATGAGCTGTTTTTTCACGAAATTGAGCGTTGAAAACTTTTCGGACGCAAAATCAGCGGATGCGAACCTTTTCAAGGCGTTTTTCGCGGGAATGCTCAAAAACGGCATCTATCTTGCCCCAAGTCCGCTTGAGGCGATGTTTATTTCTGCCGCACATTCAAAAAAGGATATTGCAAAAACTCTTTTTGCTGCACAAAATGTACTAACTAGACTATAATATTAAAAATTAAAACTTTGGATTTTTACGGAGTTATTATGACTGATGAAGGTAAAAAGCAGGATCAGCTTTTGGAAACTACGGATTGTCTGGAAGCTATCGGTACGCTTAAGAGCAATAAGAATCTTTTCTTCTTTGTTTGTTTGTTATGCTTGCTTTTGCTGCAGGGATGTTTTTGGCTTATGGCAACCGGCCATATAAACTACGGTCAGATTGAGCCGAATACTCCGACTATTGAAAAGGCTGCGCAAAACGCCGCCGCTCCTGCATCAGCGAATGCTGTAGAACCAAATAAAGCTACAATCGATCCAAATGATGGATGGCATAAATACTCCAGCAAGATCGCGACGGCCAAAATTGATTTTGAAAAAGTCGCCTGGGTAATTCGTGTTTGTAATTATCTGCTGATCATCAGCTCCGTCGTTTACGCGATGTCGCTGCTGTTCGGTTTGATGATTTCACTGGTCGGAAGACTGGGCGGAATCAGTCATATCACAAAAGCGTTTTTTATTTCGCTTCTTTTTATTGTTGTGCTTATGCCCTGGCAGACGCTTTTCAGAAGCGTTGGAATCGGCACAATTTTTAAACCAGCCGAACTGCTCTCAAGCTGGCTGATGCACTCTGATATGAATTCTGTTGAAAAAGCATTGAACATTTACGGCAGATATGTCGGCTTTGGATGCCTTTCGATTCTTATGCTTCTTTGGGCACAACTCAAGAGTATGAAATGGTCGAGAAACACGCTGCGAAGATTAGGAATAGTTAGATAAACGTATCTCGGCCACGGCTGCGATGCTCGTAACGTAATACGTTAATACGTGCTACGAAACGAGTTTCGCAACCTTAACCGCAACACGTAAAACTCAAATACTACCTTTTTCAGATTGCAATACTATGTTGAATATAGCCTTCATAGGTATGGGAATAATGGGCAGGCCGATGGCGAAGAATCTGCTTAAGGCTGGTTTCCCGCTCGTCATCCATTCGCGTACAAAATCAACATCACAGGAAGTAATTTCCGCAGGCGCACTTTGGGCTGATACGCCCGCTGATGCCGCGAAGAATGCAGACGTAGTTATTACCTGCGTTACCGACACGCCGGACGTTAAAAAAGTTCTGTTCGAAAAAGACGGCGTAATCGAATCAGCGCGCGAGGGAACAATTTGCATTGATATGTCAACTATCTCACCGTTTGAAACACAGGAGATGGCAAAGACTCTCGCAGAGAAAAAAATCATATTGATAGATGCTCCTGTCAGCGGCGGACAAATCGGCGCGATCGAAGCTAAATTATCTATAA
>MHYA01000101.1:22176-41432 GCA_001825675.1 Planctomycetes bacterium GWF2_42_9
TCGACCCGTTTTCGAAGCAATGGGCAGAACAATTACATATTGCGGCCCATCAGGTTCTGGACAGATAACAAAACTCGCGAATCAAATTATGGTCGCTCATACGGTAATGAGTACGGCCGAAGGTTTGGCATTTGCCAAACAAGCCGGCCTGGATTTGCAGACAACACTCGAAGCAACTGTCGCAGGCGCGGCGGGAAGTTATTCACTGAAAGTTTTGGGCGCAAAAATTATCGCGGGTGATTTCAAACCGACGTTTATGATTGATTTGCAGGTGAAGGATTTAAGACTTGTTCTGGAATACGCGGAAAAGATTGGCCAGCCTTTGCCCGGCATTACGATGGTAAAGCAACTGTTCGAGGTTTTGCAAAAGCAAGGCCGCGGCCGCGACGGCACTCAATCTCTCTATGATGTAATTCGCCAATTAGCAAAATAAATAAAGCGCAAGGGATTTGCAAATTTGCGCAGGCAGGTCAAAAAACAGGGGTAAAATCAAAGTATTTTTCATACTTTTCCAGACTTTTTCATAGAAAATTAGGGAAAATTTCGTTTTTTCATAGTTTTTCACGATTTTTCAAAGAGTGCGATTGCGCGGTTTTTCAAAATGCCTTTGTTTCAAAAAAATAATGAGGGTGGGTTTTTTCGAGGTAAATTTCAAATCATCAAACTTGCATCTATTTTAAAAAAAATGCGCGGAGTTTAAAAAACGTGCGGGAATTTTGAAAATGTAGTTTTTGCGACTTGCGTGAATTTAAGTGAAAAACTAAAAGTGTAAAGTGAAAAGTTGTGGAATCGCTTCGCGGGAATAATCGGGGGCTTTCGCTTCGAATGCTGCTTTGCTTTAAGGCGTGTTCTGCGAACACTGTAAAAAAATAAAAACAACCTCTCCCAAAGCGAGCTTTGTCCAAGGTTATTATTTTATTTTTTTTTATCGCTTTGCGTTTTTGCCTTAAAGCAGATAACAGCGTGGGCTGAAGCCCACCCTACAAAACCAAAATCCGAAATTCAAATGTTCAAAATTATGATGTAATCCACAATTGGCAAAATAATCATTCCATCCAATTTTCGGCAAAAGCTGCGAAGTCGAGGAAGTTTACAAAATCATCATCTCCTGCAATGTCTGCATTGTACGCATCGTACTCTAGCCATTCGTAAGCAAAATTCGACAGCTCAATAAAATCGCCATCCCAGTTTTTCGCAAAGATATCCCAATCAAGGAAATTTACGATATGCAAATTATCCGCGCTGTATAAATCGTAATTCAATTCTTCACAAAGCCACTGCGACATAAAAATATATAAGTCCGCGAAATCGACTATGCCGTCGTTATTCAAATCGCCTGCAAATACAACCTCATACGAAAGGCGAGGATAATCATTGACAGGCATTTGCCAATAATCGTTCGTGCCGTTGGAAGTTTCGCCAATAAAATCCCAGCCTGCGTTTGTAAATGTCGATAGCGTTTGCATCTCGGTGGTTGTTTTTCCGACAACATAGCTTGAACTGCCTTCGCCGATACCGTTATTCAGGCCGCTTGTGTTTTTATCCCAGAAACATCCGCGGATTATTCCCGTTCCGCTAAACATTCCAAGAAGTCCGCCTTTATATTGCGATGAACCTGCGGTCGAAGGCTGACCTGTTGAATAACAGTTGCGAAGCACTGCCGTGGAATCACCCGACATAATGCCGAGAAATCCGCCAGCATAGGAAGAATTTGACGAAGCATAAACTGAACCGCTGCTATAGCAATTTAGAATTGATGAATTATATTGATTGCCGACAAGGCCGCCTGCGAAAGACGTTCGTGAAATATAGAAAACCGAATTAACCGAACATTCGCTAAAGCAGCTTTTAATTGTGCCTTTGTTGGTCGAGCCAACCAGACCGCCCGCATAAGTTGCAGAGATACCTGAAAATGTTGAGAATACCGAAACGCTGCCCGTACTGAAGCAATTCGAATCCGTTCCGTTATCCTGATAGCCGATCAGAGCACCCGCGCCGGTGCAATGGCCGTTGATGTTTACATTTTCCAGGCCGAGGTTTTTGATTGTCGCGTAACTCGTATAGCCGAACATACCTATATAATAATAGTTGAAGATTGGGTTTGTGTATGTGAGGTTTGAAATCGTGTGGCCGTTGCCGTCGAAAGTACCGGTGAAAGGTTTTGAAGTATTGCCGATGATCTTGTATTGCGAGCCGCTATAAGCGGACATATTTACATCGGCTGTGAGTTTGAAGTATTTATTCCAATCGTTGGGATCGAGTCCAATGGAATTCACATCCGCGGCTGTCGAGATTAAATATGGGTTTGAAATAGTTCCGCTGCCGCCAGAATACGTTAATGCGTATGCAGAGACCGACAAGTATGCAATAGAAAAGAAAATACAGCTTTTCAAATGACCTTTCATCTTTCTTCTTCCAATGCAATCATATTATAGATTCATAAATATGAAATGTCAAGCTGAAAGGTCTGTTTTTGTTAAAATAGATAGAGTTGTAAAAATGGACAAACTGTAAAGGTTTTAATGATTAGGTTGAATCGCTAAAAACTAGCTTTTTAGAGTTGCCAGTCTGCTGGATAATGAATGCTTGTAGCCGGAATGTTAAAACTTCTGGCAAGATTTTCAACGAGTTCTTCAGTCCTGCTGACTTGATAATTTGAAGCGCCTTCCGGCTTTTCGCCGACTACACAGACGCGGATCGTCTTGCTGCTGCCGTACCAGCCGCCCGAAGGCAGAGCTGACCATTGATTGAGCCACTTTTCAGTCGGCTGAATCTGGCCATCAAGGCCGCCAAGGCTGTTACAAACGAGGAAATGGAAATTGAGGTCGTCCGAGTTTGTCAGGCCGGCAAGAGATGCGATTTGTGCGAGGTCGCCGCCTTTTGTATTGCTGTAGTAAATTTCAATCTTATCCCACCTGTCAGCGGTGGTCTGCTGGCGAGTGATTGTTACAGAATTGATCGAACCAAGAGACGAATAGCTGGCAAGACTGAATGCACCGGCTGATATCGACTGATTATCGAGTGCCATCAGCACTGCTGCACCTGCCGTCATAGAGACTACAAGGCATACTAAAATCTTAGCTTGTCTTGGTTGGTTTGTCATTTACTAATCCATTAATTATTATTCGGACCTTCCGCCCTCTGCTTAAGTCTAACACTTTGCGGAGGTTATTGGCACAATACCAATATATATGTCCTATCGTCAAAAGAGGAAAATTTTTTTAGGAAATTCGCAACAAAATCTGAAAAAATTAAAAATTTTTTTTGTGCATTTTGTCGCAGTGTGCCAAAAGTAGAAATATAATCACTTCTTTTTAGGTTGAGTGCGTTTCTTTTGAGGGGAAAAATTCAGACGACAAATTAGAAAAACTCGCGGCAAAAACTAACTGTTATTCTGTTAGATGCGCTTTCGTATAATACTCTTTTTTGATGATTAAACCGCAAAAATAAGAAAATAACGAGTTTAACGGCTATGCAAACTTTATCGCGCCGCAGAACCAGTTGCGAAAGAAAAACAATTCTTTTTTCAGACGTTGAAATCGAGATCAGTCTTTGATAAGTCCGCAGACGATGATACAAAATTTTATTCTGTTTTCTTTTTGTGAATTTGTGAAAAATATTTTACCAAGAGAAGGCAATGTTTGAATTTTTTCTTTATCGCTTTGAATTTCCGGCGCAATGTAGACAAATTGCCCCGGCCGAATTTGTGAATTTAAATTAACCGACTCAAAATCATATTGCCATGCGGGCAACTTCTTATCGTCAACTTTTTTACGTAAGGTCTTATAAATAGGGTTAATGTTTAACTGACAGACCTGTTTAAGACCGATAAGTGATTTTACACTGAAATCAAACACAAGATTTCCAGCAGGCAGGCCCATTGCGGCCGCTGCTTCGTTGCCTGTTTTATAGTTTACAGATGTCCCTTGCGGAAAGGCAACAACTTCAACTTGCTCGTTTATGCCCTCATTCATAAATAACGTAACACGTTTTGCAATAGTTACGTTTGCGTCAGTCAAACGGCTTTCAATTTCCGGCCAATTACTCACATCGCCGTTGCCAAAGCTAAGTTCATTTTCAGAATAATCAATTCCTGTTTGTAATTGACTGCCGCCTTTGAGCAATACCTGTATATTCGAAAATTTGTCTGCGTCAACTTCGAAAAAGATGATAGATAACCCGGCGATCATTTTGCCAGTATATTGCGGGCCGCCTTTGGGCATCAGATCGGGCAAACGAATAATCTCCTGCTGATTCTTCTTTTGCTGGCTCTCGCAGCCGCTGAACACAAGCACCAATACCATTAATATAGTTATATGTTGAAATATTTTCATTTGGACAGATAGTAATATGATTGAACAAAGATGTAAAGAAATAAGGAAGCAAGGCTCGGTAAGCTAATACTAAATTTCAAAATGCGGCCGTGTGCAAAACTGAAACGCGATATGTTTTTTGCCGGGCTTGGGTTGGATTTCCGCTACGCGAATGACTTTGCCGTAAGCCCAAAATTTACCTGCAATAATATCGCTGATGTTTTGAGGAGGTACATCCATTTCGATGTTAAAAATATCGCCTGCGTTGATTTCAGTATGGCTTGAACTTTCAGCAAGCAGCCCCTCTGGGCTTATGTTTACACTGTTGCAAATAAAGTTGTGATCATTCACCGTACCGATTTTCTTACATAAAATATCGGTTCTAATAGTCAAACGCCGACATTTTCTTCTTTCCATTTCTCCTACCATCACATCCTACCAGTCTAAAATAATGAAATATCATTTCTAATACGAAACGCTCATATAACTTGCAAAAGATATACCATTTACGCAACCTTTAACGGCTTGCAATAAATTTTGATATAATATACTATAAATTAAAGGTTTATAGTTGGCAGATGTTTATTTTTAAACCAGGTAAGTTGTAAAAATGGCAAACATTGTTTAAAAAGTACATCAAATTTTCTTCCTGATACGTTAAATTGTTTTATAAGTGTGTTTTTTTTAACGAGTTTGAGTCATTGTTGTCTTTTTGCAACATTAGTGGTTGACAAAACTCGGCGCTGATACCTATAATGTGCAAAATATGCCTAAAAATGTAAAACAAGGTATTTTGGCTAAAGATGTTAAAGATGATGATGCTTCTTTGGTTCTGCAATCACTTCCGATAGGTCTCATTGTCTTTGATAAAGAATTAAAAGTACAAAGCGCAAATCCTTATGCGATTGAATGCGTTAGGATTCAACCAAACGCTGATGCGACTTTGGCAATCGGCACTAATCAAAATATATGGGGAAGCTGGAATACGATTCTTTTGGATGTTCTAAATACCGGGACAATGCGGCGGTTTGATAATGTAAGTTACAGTTTCGATGGTAAACAAGCGATACTTCAAATCATCTGCTCGGCTATGAAATCCGATCAGAGCGGTATCATTCTCCTCGAAAATATAACCGAAAAGGCTACGCTCCAAAAACAATTTGCTCATAATGAACGCCTTACCTCGCTGGGCAAACTCGCAAGCAAAGTAGCTCACGAATTAAATAACCCTATCGATGGCGTTTTGCGGTATATCAATCTTGCAAAAAGAATCATCGCCGAACAGGGACTTACAAAGCCAGTCGAATACCTCGAAAACGCGGCCGATGGTTTAAAAAGAATGATTGGCATTATTACGGAGCTTTTGGAATTTTCACGTAACAGGCACTCAACTCTTGAAGACACACCAATCGATAAAATTATTGATGACGCGGTTAAATTTTATGAACCGGCAGTTCTGGCAGCTTCAATTCAAATCGAGAAACAATATGCAAACTCGCTTCCAAAGATCAAGGGTGGAAATTTATTCCAGGTATTCAGCAATCTAATTAAAAACGCAATTGAAGCAATGCCTGACGGCGGGAAAATTACTATCAGCGCTTTAGTTTCGGGTGGAAAGATTATTATAAAATTCCGCGACACAGGTCAGGGCATCGACCCACAAGCGGGCAATTCAATTTTTGAGCCTTTCTTTTCGACCAAAGGTGGAAAAGGAACAGGTTTAGGTTTGGCAATTTGCAGAGACATCATTGAGAAATATAACGGCACAATCACAGCGGAAAATGCGCCCGACAAAGGCAGCATCTTTACAGTTTATTTACCAATAAATAAGTGAAGTGAATTATGAATCCGGGAAATATTTTAATAGTTGATGATGATAAAATTATTCTTGATTCGCTCTGCGAATTTTTGAAACTCGAAGGCTACAGTATTCTTGGCGCCGATTCTTTCAAGCAGGCGATAAGCAGACTGCAAAAAAATAAATTCTCGCTCGTTATCACCGATGTGAATTTGCCGGACGGCAGCGGGTTTGAACTGCTGAATCTTATCAAACAAAATTATCCGCAGACGGTTGTCATTATAGTTACCGGTTATGGCACGATCGAAAGCGCGGTCGAGGCGATCAAACTCGGCGCGTATGATTATCTTACAAAACCGATAATCGATGACGAACTTCGACTCACAATAGAAAGAGCATTAAAGCAGCAATCGCTTATCTGCGAAAATGAACAGCTCAAAAGCCAGCTTGTACATAAATATAGTTTGGAAAACGTCATCAGCCAGGATTACAAGATGGCGAAAATATTTGATCTTATCGAAGCGGTCGCAGACAGCAGATCGAATATTCTCATGACCGGCTCAAGCGGAACTGGCAAAACAATGCTCGCAAGAGCCGTTCATTACCGTTCGAGCAGAAGAGAAAAACCGTTCGTCGAAGTAAACTGCGGCGCGCTGCCGGAAACACTGCTAGAAAGCGAACTGTTCGGCCACGTCAAAGGTTCATTCACAGGCGCAATCAGCGACAAGCAGGGTAAATTTCTCGCCGCTGACGGCGGAACAATTTTCCTCGATGAAATTTCAACCGCATCGGCTGCGCTGCAAGTTAAACTTCTGCGTGTCATTCAGGACAGACAATTCGAGCCTGTCGGGAGCAATAAGACGATCACAGTCGACACAAGAGTTATCGTTGCCTCTAATCGAAATATGATGGAAGAAGTTCGCGCGGGAAGATTCAGAGAGGATTTGTACTATCGTTTGAATGTGATTACGATTAATTTGCCTTCGCTTGATGAAAGGCCTGCCGATATTCCTCTGCTTGCACAGCAGTTTTTGAAAAATTTCTGCATTTCACACAACCGCCACAAACTCGGCATTGAAAAAGAAGCAATGGGCGTTTTGCAGCGTTATGATTGGCCCGGCAACGTCCGCGAATTGGAAAACGTGATTGAACGCGCGGTGCTCTTGAGCAAAGGCGATTATATTACGTTCGATGATTTCCCGCTTAATATCACTGCGTTTGCACCGCTGAATTCAGCAGACGATTTTGATAGTACAAGTTTGAAATCCGCGATTGCAGAGCCTGAACGTAAAATTTTACGCGGCGCACTCGAAGCAAATAACTGGAACAGACAACTAACCGCACAGGCTCTTAAAATAAACAGAACGACTCTGTATAAGAAGATGAAAAAATATGGCCTCGAAGACGAAGCCGAACGAATGGGAATCAGATAAGTGAAAAGTTAAAAGTAAATAGTGAAAATGGTAAATGAGTAAATGAGTTTACCCATTAACCCTTTACTAATTCACCAGTTCACTTTTCACTTAAAATATTTTACCGCGTTATCGAAAATCGTTCTGCCGTCGGCGCGGGTTTTGTCAGCTAATCTCGTCCAGTGAGGATGCTGCGTTGGACGGACATATCTTTCAGGATGAGGCATAAGGCCCATTACTCTGCCGGTTGAATCGCAAAGTGCTGCGATAGCATCTGTCGAACCGTTCGGATTGATTGGAAAGTCTCCAAAATTTCCATTTTCATCTACATATCTAAACGCGACTCTATCATCGGCTTTGACTTTTTCAAAGACTTCATTGTTTTCAAAAAGGACTTTGCCTTCGCCGTGCGCTATCGGCAGATAAATTCTTCTGCCCTGTTCGATGAAAACACATTTCTTGCTCGACGGCTCAAGATAAACCCATCTGTCTTCAAATTTTCCGCAATCGTTATTTGTAATTGTTATCTGCTGTTTGGCACTATCGTCAACTTTGCCGAGAATACCGGTTTTTACGAGAACCTGAAAACCGTTGCAGATGCCGAGCATTAATTTACCCGCTTCGACAAAAGTTCTCAACCTATCCGACAAATGATGAATCATCTGGTTGGCAAGAATTTTGCCCGCCGCAATGTCGTCGCCATAACTGAATCCGCCTGGGATCACGAGGATTTGGAATTGCTCGAGAATTTCTGGATTTTCGATAACTCTGTTTACGTGAATCCTTTCAGCCTTAGCGCCGGCAAGTTCCAGCGCGTGCTGCGTTTCAACATCACAATTAATTCCTGCCGCTCTTAATACGATTGCATTTACTTCTGTCATTTATTTTACCATTTCAAAGGTTTAAGCCAGGCGTTTCTCAAATTATCAATCTCAACATCGATAATATTTTTGCCTGTGTTGTCTTTAATAATTAAATTTTTCACATCGATAACTTTGCCGATTTGTCCGAACGGAACGCCGAGCATCATCTTCGCGAAATCGTTAAATTTTTCCGGTGTAACTTCAACTACATACCTCGAACACGATTCGCTGAAAAGCTGCGCCGCTAGATTTGAACAATCATCCGTCTTGGGCAAACCTTTCAAATCAGCCATAACGCCTAACCCGCCGGAGAATGCCATTTCAGCAAGTGCAACAGCAAGACCGCCTTCGCTGCAATCGTGGCAGGTTACTATCATGCCGGCATCTATTGCTTTAGAGATTTTTTCAGCCGTCAGTTTCGCCGTCCGCAGATCAACTTTCGGAACATTCGCGCCGACTTGTTTTTGCGTTTTGTAATAATGGCTGCCGCCAAGTTCGTTGCGTGTAAGACCAACGATGAAAAGCATATTGCCCGCGGCCTTCAAATCAGCCGTTACGCATTTTTTCACATCGTCAACAATTCCCAGCGCGCTGATAAGCAGTGTCGCAGGAATTGCGATTTCAGTTCCATCATCACAGATGAAATTATTATTGAGCGAATCTTTGCCGGAGATGAATGGCGTACCAAACGCGACCGCGCCGTCAAAACAGGCTTGTGCCGCGCGAACGAGCGAACCCATCGTTTCTTCTTTTTTGCAATCTGCCCAACAGAAGTTATCGAGTATCGCGATTTTGTCCGGCCGAGCACCGACACAAACAACATTTCGTATCGCTTCATCAATTCCCGCCATTGCCATCCAATAAGGATCGATATCGCCGTAAAGCGGATTCATACCGCAGCCGATAGCGATACCTTTATCGCTGTCGAATTTCGGCTGAACAACCGCTGCGTCGTTCGGGCCGTCATTTGTCGCGCCGCCGAGCGGTTTAATAACCGAGCCGCCCTGCACTTCGTGGTCGTATTGACGAATGACCCATTCTTTGCTCGCCACATTATATGAAGAGAGAATTTTCACAAGGTCATCATTATAATTTTCTTTTGCCGCAATCGCAGGTTCACTGAACGATTTCGTCGTCCATTTCGCCTTGCGTGAATATTTCGGCAGGCCATCGTGCAGGAAATCCATATCGATTTGGCCGACTTGCGTGCCCTGATATTTCAGTGTAAGTTTTTTATCATTTGTGAATGTGCCGATAACAATCGCTTCGACATTTTCACCGGCGAATATCTCGCTAATTGCCTCGAGGTTTTCCGGCTTAACCGCGATAACCATTCTTTCCTGTGCTTCGCTGATCCATATTTCAGTATATGAAAGGCCGGCATATTTCAACGGCACTTTCGAAAGTTCCACATCAGCGCCGAGCTCTGCGCCCATTTCACCGACCGCACTGCTCAAGCCGCCTGCGCCGCAATCTGTGATCGCGGTATACAATTCAAGTTCGCGTGCCTGCAACAATGTGTCGAGAGTTTTCTTTTCGGTGATTGCGTTTCCAATTTGAACGGCGTGTGAAAATACCGTTTCGTGTTCGTGCGTCATCGCACCGCTTGAGAATGTCGCGCCGTGAATACCGTCTCTGCCGGTTTTGCCGCCGACAACCATAATGAGTTCGCCGGTCGATGTTTTGCCAAAGCATTTATCTTTCGGCATAATTCCAACATTGCCGCAAAATACCAGCGGGTTGCCCATATAGCGGTCGTCAAAATATATCGCACCGTTGACGGTCGGGATACCCATTCTATTTCCGTAATCGCGAACGCCCGCAACTACGCCTTTTGCAATTCGTTTCGGATGCAGAACGCCGCGCGGTATCTCATCAAAACTTTTATCCGGTTCACCAAAACAGAAAACATCAGTGTTCGCGATTGGTTTTGCGCCAAGTCCTGTTCCCATTGGATCACGTAAAACGCCGCCGATACCTGTTGCCGCACCGCCGTAAGGATCGAGTGCAGATGGGTGATTGTGCGTTTCGACTTTGAAGCAAATCGCGTCTTTATCGTCAAACTCGATTACGCCCGCGTTATCTTTGAAAACGCTTATGCACCAATCTTTGTTAAGCTGCTGCGTGGCTGCGAAAACCGTTTCTTTAATAAGATTATCGAAATGGAATTGTTTGCCGTCAAATTCAAAATCAACGCTGCTCTTTAGCGTTTTGTGTACGCAATGTTCGCTCCATGTTTGCGCGATCGCTTCAAGCTCAATATCGGTTGGATTTCTGCCGATCGATTTGAAATAATCCTGAATCGTTTTCATTTCAACCGCGTTGAGGAACAAATCCATTTTTTTGCTCAATTCAACAAGCTGCTGCTCATCAAGATTCAGCAGTTCGATTGTTTTAAGATTAAACTCGTACGGCGCAAGATGCGGGCTTGGCGGCTCTGCCTCTGCTCCGATAACGACAACCTCAATGCAATCGTTCGAGAGTCTGCGAACGATTTTTTTCAATTGCTTTTCGGTAATTTCGCCGAACAAAACATATTTTCTCGCTGTGCGGACAGTCTGACATTTTTGTCCCATATCGTCAATCGCTGTCATCACAGATTCGGCAACAGGGTCTGTTACGCCGCTCTTGAGATGAATTTCAACGATAGTTGCTTTGGCAAGTCCTTCTGCCGGAACAGATTTGCCGATATAAAAATCTTCGCAAACAGGGTCAGCGAGTAATTCGCCGCCGATTCTCTTTGCGAACTCTTCATCAAAATCGCCTTCGATCAAAAAGACTCTTGCCGACTGAACATCCTGTACAGTATCGATGCCAAGCTCTTTAATATCAGCTAAAACATTTCTGCCGCCGACATCAACACTGCCGGCCTTATTAAAAACTTCAAAACGAAATTGTGTCACAGTATTTCCTTTTTAGATACTTTGTAATCTATTAATCTCGCCCGTTTTTCACGCGCGATTTCGAGCAGTTTTTCAATTTTGTCCTTATGTTTAACCGCTTTTTTAATTTTCACAAGTTCTTTAATTAATTTATCGATACCTTTACTGATATTTTCAGCATTGGTAAAGAAAATATCCGACCAGATATTCGCAGGCCCGGAAGCGATTCGTGAGGTATCGATAAAACCTTTCCCGCAGAATTTCAACTGCTGTAAATCGGAAGCGTTCAGCAAAGCGGCCGCCGTCGCGTGCGGCAAATGACTTACATTACCCAAAATCTTATCGTGCTCAACCGCCGACATTGTATAAACTCGACAGCCTATAAGCGACCAGAATTTTTTCACGAGCGATACAGCAGATAAATTCGTCGATGCATCCTTAGTTATTATACAAGCCGCGCCGTCAAATAAATCATCACGTCCAAACTCAACACCCCGCTGTTCAGAGCCGGCTATCGGATGTGAACCTACGTAATTTACGTACGATGGGAGAGATTTTTTAGCCCATTTATGCGGCAAAACCTTCGTCGAACCCACATCGGTAACTATGCAGCCCTTTTTCAAAGCAGGTTTGATAGCCTTGAAAACATCTTCAAAGGTGCAAATAGGCGTTGCCAGGATAACAATATCTGCTTCTGCGACACTTTCAAGGATATCATTACATATAATATCTGCTACTTCAAGTTTCCTCGCCCGTTTTCGGGTGGTATCTCTATGGCTGAAACCGACGGTTTTGATCCCAAAATTTCCGCGATTTACCGCCAGAGTTATTGAAGAACCCAATAATCCCAAACCAATTACTGTAACTTGTTGTAAATCTTTTATATTCATAAATTTATATCAAATAAATCATACCTGACGAGTGTGTAAAAACTATCCTCAAATCGCCAATAAGTCAAATTTTTTCTTTCATTTTGAGCCTAAAATTGCTATATTGTGAAACTTCAAATCAAATTACTCTGGATTATACGGTGAATTCAAAAAATAAAAAGAACGGTGGTTATCTTGCGTTTGAAACTACGATAGCTGATATCGATGGCCAGATTGCGGAGCTTACTAAGCTAAGCTCGGTCAAGGGCATCGACTATTCAGCGGAAATTCGTCATCTTCAACAGCAGCAGGTTGCCGAGTTCAAAAAAATATATTCGAATCTCTCTGCGTGGCAGACGGTACAGGTCGCAAGACATCCGAAACGGCCGCTGCTGGGCGACTATCTTAATTTAATGGTAAAAGATTTCCGCCAGCTCCACGGCGACAGATGTTTTGGCGACGACCCAGCGATTGTCTGCGGTCTGGGCCATATCGGCAGAGAAAACGTCCTCGTCATTGGCCAGAATAAAGGCAGAGATGTAAAAGAAAAGATCAAGTGCAGTTTTGGCTGCCCGAATCCTGAAGGCTACCGCAAAGCACTTGCGAAAATGAAATTCGCTGAAAAATTTAATATCCCGGTCGTAACATTCATCGATACGCCGGGTGCATATCCGGGTATCGGCGCTGAAGAACGCGGCCAGGCACAAGCTATCGCGGTCAACCTGATGGAAATGTCCCGCCTGAAAGTTCCGATCATCTGCATCGTTATCGGTGAAGGCGGCTCCGGCGGAGCACTCGGTATCGGCGTTGGCGATAGAATGGCAATCCTTGAATACGCATATTATTCCGTAATTTCGCCCGAAGGCTGTGCAGCTATTCTCTGGCGCGACGGCTCAAAGGCACAAGAAGCGGCCGAAGCTCTCAAACTCACAAGCAAAGAATTGCAGCGGCTCGGTATCGCAGATTCGATTATCGCTGAACCGCTCGGCGGCGCACACAGAAATTTGCACGATGCCGTTTATAATGTTGAGCAGTATATAACCCGAACACTGCGGGAACTGAAAAGATTCAGCATCGATTCACTGCTTGACAGCAGGTACAAAAAACTCCGCGCGATAGGCCAGGCAGCCACGATGATGGAAACAGCACCGGAAACAACTGCAAAATTAAAAATCGCCGCTGAAAAAATCACAACTGACGGCAAAATTAAAACTTTGCAACCTAAACCTGTCAGCATATAATCACATCGTAGTTGGGTTACGGTTGAGATGCTTGTTTCGTCAACGTCATTCGGTTACGGATTTTGTCACGCTGACGATTATAGTAACCAAAACGAGCTTCGCCACCGCAACCGAATATGTAACCACAAATTCTTTTCTTTTCATGGATTTTTATGAGAAATAAAATTATTTCTATAGGCTTAGCACCAGCTTGGGACAAAACTATTGAACTTGCCGGCATAGACTGGAACGAACACAAAATAGTTTCCTCGCAAACAATCACCCCAGCAGGCAAAGCATTAAATATCAACAAAGCTCTTGCGTGGCTCGGAGAGCAGTCAATCGCCGCCGGATTATGGGGCAGCGATGATTTTGCGATGATGAAAAAAATGCTTGTAGGGGCAGACCTATGTGTCTGCCCAAAGAGGGCGAACACGCAGATTCGCCCCTACATCAATATTAAATTAACAAAAGTCCCCGGCCGAACACGTGAAAACATAACGGTCGTAGATACGGTAAACAAACGCCAATTACACCTTCGCAATAAATCAAATCTGGCAAACGCCAAATCAATGAAAATTCTCAAAGGCGATTTGCAAAAGATTATTAAGAAAAACAGTCTAGCTGTTTTCGCAGGCGCAATGCCGAACGAAGTGATTGAACTAATTGAATCGGCAAAGAATAAAGCCGGCGCAGTTATCGTTGACAGTTCCGGCCCGACATTTAAAAAGATAGTATCAAAAGGCGGCCTGTTTTTGATAAAGCCTAATGTTGATGAACTTGGGGAACTGCTCGGCAAAAAAATAAAGAATGAGGAAAAAGAAATCATTGCGGCAGCAAAAAAATTATTAACAAAAGTTAAAATGATTCTCGTCAGCCGCGGCGATAAAGGCGCAATGCTGATTTCGAATGAATTTATAATCTTCGCAAAATACACAGGCAAAAAATATGATGTTTGCAACACAGTCGCCTGCGGCGATTATCTCCTCGCTGGGTTTTTGAATGTCATTGCGACTGAATCTCAACCCATCGAACAACTCTGTGCGTCTGCTCTCGAATCGGCTATAAAATCCGCCACCGCAAAAGCATTTGATATAAATAAAAAATTAACATGGAGTCAAGCTGAGAGAAAAATTAAAGTAGAAATATGTGCCATTATTTAACAACTGTTTTGCCAGAAAAAATTGATATTGGAAACAATAAAGGATTTTTGAATGAATTTCAATTATCCTTTGAGCCTATTAAGAATCAGCATGTAATAAAGCAGCTCAAAGCTGGGGAACAATATTTAAGAACTACAAATTATGATTGTGATTGTGGTACTGCAATTGGTGTTTTGGCTGCAAGGAAGACCGATAAAGATATAGATTTGAATCAGAAAGAAAAAATTAAAAGTTTTAAAAAAGAAGGATGGAGCGAGACAAAAATCAATCGTTGGCTCCAGCAGCAAAAGCTGAACGAAGAAAAAAAAGACAAAGAGGCAATACGCTATTCAGAAGAAGCGGAAAATTGGATTGAGTTTTTTAAAGCAGCATTGATTAATCATAAAATTCCATATATTGGATTACTTCTGCACTGGTACGAGACAAACATTGAAACAGAAAGAATAGAAATCAAGAAAAGAGAAGTTATCCGATTTAATGAGCTCAATATTGATCGTATTCTGAAAATGAACGAAAATATACTTTATGAAATAAGATGATGAATATTTTACATCATTCTTAATTTCAAATTTCTTCGTGTCTTAGTGCCTTGGTGGCTAATTCATCTTTTCGCAAAGTAATTTCCGGGAAATTGTTTTACTATTCCTTTCAATCTCATTGAAATTAACGTCGCGTTGACTTTGCCGGCAGGTAATTCTGATTTTGCTATCAGCTCTTCAATATGAACTTCCTCACCATCCAAACAATCCAAGATTTTCTGCTCTTCCTTACTCAAATTCAATTTCGATGTATCGAACAGCAGCTTTTGCGTTTTTTCAATTTCTTTCTTCGATGAATTCTCAACGTGCTGCGCGAAATCCTTCTGCAGAAATTCCAAAGCATCAATCACATCTTCGACCGACTCAACTAATTTCGCGCCCTGCTTGATCAGACCATGCGGCCCGCGCGACAATGGCGAATCAATTCTGCCGGGGATTGCCATAACTTCGCGGTTGTTTTCCAGCGCGGCTTTTGCAGTCAGCAGCGCACCCGATCGCGGCATCGCTTCAATAACGATCGTCGCAAGAGAAAGACCGGCGATAATTCGATTGCGAGGCGGAAAATTTTCCGGCAGCGGTTCATATTCCATCGGCAGCTCACTAATGCACGCGCCGCTTTGCGAAATTTTGTCAAACAGTGATTTATTCTCCGGCGGGAAAATATGTGAAAGCCCGCAGCCCTGCACCGCAAGAGTTCTGCCGCCCGCGCTCAAGGCGCCAAGATGAGCGGCCGAATCGATACCGCGTGCCATACCGGAAACGATAGTGAAGCCTGCCGCCGCGAGAAGATGCGCGAAACGCTGGGCCTGTTCTGTGCCGTAGGTGCTGCACCGCCTTGAGCCGACTATTGCGACAGCAAGACCATCGCTTGGCCGAACATCGCCTTTAATATAGATAACTGGCGGCGGATCGTAGATTTTCTTTAAAGCGGCCGGGTAGCGTTCGTCGGTGAGGTCGAGAATGCAAACGCCGAATTTATCGGCAAGTTCCAGTTCCTTTTCGACGTCAAAATCATTTCTCGACCGAAAAATTTTCTCTGCGGTCTTTTCCCCTACTCCTTCGACTCTGGCCAAAGATGCCGCCGATGCACCCAAAATCGCATCGATCGAGCCGAAAAATGCTAGTAATCGTCCAAAAATTACCGATCCTACTCCTTCCGAACGAACAAGCCGAAGGCTATGACGTATACTTGAAGAATGATTTCCCAACTTTCCTCCTAAAATAAAAAAGACTCTTGGAGTAAAGTATTATTGTAATTTTAAGCGAAAAGCAACGGTTTTTTGAAAATTTCGTAACATTTTAGCTGTTAAATGGACTTAAGCAGTCCTAAAATTCAGCAAAAAAACATCTGAACTTTTTGCACTCGATACAATTATAACTACTGGTTTTACAGTCAATTATAATTGGAGTTTTATAGAGTCTATTTTCTACAATAGAAATCATAGCGTTATAAATTGACTTTGACTAGAAATATCGATATAGTAAGGGGCTATGACCGTTCAAGTAACTACAAATAAGAAGGCAGCGGAGAAATCCGGCAAAGTTCTGCCCGTGAAAACCTCGAAGCAGTTTCGTACTTCTAAACAGGCATTGGAATATCTGTTTACCCGAACTGATTACGAGAAACAGAGCCGTCTGCGCTATAATGTAACAACGTTCAACCTTGAGAGAATGGAAAAATTGCTCTCATCGCTTGCCAATCCGCATAAAAAACTTGCTTGCGCACATATCGCAGGCACTAAAGGCAAAGGTTCGACCGCAACAATGCTGGCACGTATGCTGCAAGCTAACAGTTATTCAGTCGGGCTCTATACTTCGCCACACGTGGTTAGTCTCAATGAGCGAATCGAGATCAATGGCAATTTAATTACCGATTCGGAACTTACATCGCTGATTAACCGCATTTATGCTCCGGTTGAAAAAATGGCAAAGACCGATCAGCCGACATTCTTCGAGATATTCACCGCAATGGCATTTATGCATTTCGTAGACCAGGAGGTCGATATTGCGGTAATAGAAACGGGCCTTGGCGGAAGACTCGACAGCACAAACGTTATCGAGCCGGCAGTTGTCGGCATTACGAATATAAGTATGGATCATATGAACCTGCTCGGCAAAACTCTCGATAGTATCGCCAAAGAAAAAGCAGGCATCATAAAGAAAGGCATTCCTGTAATAACAGTACCGCAGGAGCCGCTGGCAATGAAAGAGATCAAGAAGCAGGCGAACGCTCTTAAAGCACCGCTTCTGGTTACAGGCAAAGATATCGATTTTTCGTATCGCTTCGAATCTTCACGTGAACACGGCCCGCACACAAGAATCTGCCTGACAACGCCTACAAGCAAATTCGAACACTTGCGTGTTCCATTGCCCGGCGAACATCAGGCGATGAATTGCGGTCTTGCGATCGCTATGCTTGATGCTCTCAAAGTCGGCGGATACAAAATCGACGATGCGAAAGCTGTCGAGGGTTTGAAAGAAATACAAATGCCGGGTCGAATGGAAATCGTTCATAAGGACCCGCGTGTTTTGATAGATGGTGCGCATAACGCCTCAAGTATTCGCGCACTGGTGCAGGCAATCGGTCAGCATGTACCGTATGATTCGATGGTTGTTATTTTCGGCTGCGGCCAGGATAAAGATGTCCGCGGAATGCTCGAACAATTACAGTACGGCGCCGATAAAGTTATTTTCACACGCAGCAATTCGCCCAAAGCGGTTTACCCGCAGGAGCTTGCAGATATGTACACTGAAATCTGCGGCAAGATGTGCCAGACAGCTTTCAGCCTGAAAGAGGCTCTGCGAGTCGCACAAAGCGCAATCGGCAAAGAAGATTTGATTTGCATCACCGGCAGTTTCTATCTTGTCGGTCAGGCAAGAACGATGTATATGCCGCAAACAGTTTAAATAAAATTTTTGGTATTAAAAGAATCCGCTTAATGCGGATTTTTTTTTTGCGCTAAAACTAAGCAAAATTCTACTTTTTTAGTAGCAAAACCCTTAATGTAAATTTATTGACTCTTAAACTTTATAGGTTAAAATAGTCTCCTATATAATTTCTCTTGTATTAGGAGACTAACATTGCAGGGTAAAGAGAACATTGTAGATTTAGGATTTGTGGGAGCTCCTCATATTTCGCCGCAGCTTCTAAAAGGCGATAGTGGTTTGTACCTCGGTATCGATGTCGGCTCGACAAGCTGCGACATTATCATTCTAAGTAAAACACTGGAATTGATATACAGCGATTATAGGCGAACAAAAGGCAGACCTGTTGAAACACTCGGCACAGCTTTAGAAGACCTTTTCAAAAAAATAAATATCAGCCGAATCGAATTTGCCGCCGCCACTGGTACAGCATCAAGACTTATCACTTCGCTTCTCGACATTCCATATATCAACGAAGTTTCCGCGCAGGCTTTCGCGATTGCGCATTTATATCCGCATTTTCCGCAGGCGACTGTAATTGAAATGGGCGGACAGGACAGCAAATTACTTTTCCTCAAAACTGAAAACGGCAAACTCGCTCTTACGGATTTCGCGCTAAATAGCGCGTGCGCCGCGGGCACTGGTTCATTTCTCGATCAGCAGGCACAAAGGCTCGGCGTAAATATCGAAAACGAATTCGGAAAAATGGCTGCGCAGGCAAAAAGTTCGCCGACAATCGCAGGCCGATGTTCGGTATTCGCAAAAAGCGATATGATCCACTTGCAGCAGCAGGCGACACCAGTTGAAAATATTATCGCTGGATTGTGTTTGGCTCTTGCGAGAAATTTGAAAACCAATCTCGGCAAGGGCAGAGAATTTGTAACGCCGATAATTTTCACCGGTGGCGTTGCAGCCAATATCGGCGTTGTCAACGCAATCAAAGAAGCGTTGAAATTACAGACAGGCCAATTAATTGTTCCGAAAGAACATTTCTTCACCGGCGCGATCGGCGCGGTACTGGCGACAAAAGATTCACATAAGAAAGAACACAAATTTAATATCCAAAAATTAAATGATTATCTTTGCGCCCAGCGAAACTTCGGCGAAAAGGCGCCGCGAAGAGAACCTTTATCAACGCCGTCAATGGCTCCACCGCAAGGCAAAGTTCATTCCATATCGGCTGAGAGCGAAGAAAAAATCGACGCTTGGCTTGGCGTTGATGTCGGCAGTATCAGCACGAACGTGGTTGTAATCGATAAAAATAAAAACGTT
>MHYA01000102.1 GCA_001825675.1 Planctomycetes bacterium GWF2_42_9
ACGCTATCAACGCATCGAAATTATCATCGAGAATTCCTTTCACGTTGCTCACAAGGTGCATTACTGATTCATATTTTTCAACGGTGAGCAGTTCGGTTACAATACGACTGCCTTTTTTCGCGACGCGTGCGATGTCGTTCCTTGCCAGATCGACAAGCATCATATGTTCTGCTAATTCTTTGCGGTCGAGTTTCAATTCCGCCTCATACCTGAAGTCTGTGTCAGGGTCGATTTTGCCGTTGATTTTGCCGCGAGGTTTTGTGCCTGCGATTGGGCGGATCTCAACTTGTCTGTTTTCCGTTCCGCTTACGCGCAGATTCAATTCGGGACTTGCGCCTGTCAAAATTATACTCGGCGTGTTGATGTAAAACATATAGGGCGAAGGATTTAATTTGCGAAGTCTTTTATAAACATCCAGCGGCTCATCCGGGCAAGGCTCGATAATTGTTCTGCTTGGCACAACCTGAAAAATATCGCCGTCTATAATATGCTTCTTCGCAACCTCGACAATTTTTTCATATTCATCCAGCGGCGTATCGGTGCTTGGTTTGGGCAGCGGGCCGGCATATTTTTGCGGTGCAGGAATTTGAGCGTTCACGGCCGCAAAATATGAATTAAAGCAATTTTCGGCATCATCCATAATTTCTTTTTTGTTGTCGTCGGTTATCATCGCGTTGACAATAACATAAGCCTTGCCGGTCTTATGCTCCATCAGAAAAATATTATCCGCGAAATAAAGCTCATAATCCGGCACATCTATCAATGCCGATTTGTTTTCGGGTAGTTTTTCGAACTGGTCAATGAAATCATAGCTTATCGCGCCAAGCATTCCGCACGTAATCCTGAAAGGATTGCCCGAAAGGGTGAATGCGAAATTAACCGCTCTGATAACACTCATCTGGTTTATGGATTTCAGCCGGGATTGCTCATCGGTGATGTCATCAGATGTGTCGAGAGTGCCGTTTATGCTGTCTGGTTGAAAATCGATATTGCTGCAAAAGTTAAAACGCTCGCGAGCTGTTGTTTTAAAGTAGTTGAGCATTCTCCTGCCGACCGGATTGAGCGCAAGTATTTGAAAATCTTTTCCTCTGCCGAAAAGGTATAAAGCGGGGTTTGAGGTTCCGAAAGTGAGTTCACCTTCGTGCTGTTCGAGATGGTCTTTTGATTCCAAAAGGCAGCAATGCTTGTTTCTGCCGTAGTCGCTTAATTTGGCAAAAAAATCGACCGGTTCAGGAATTTCAATCTCCCGTACCAGTGGAACTATCTGGCCTGTTTTCGCTTCATTTATCTTTTTATTCATTTCTCTCATTTTTATCTCGCAATTTGGGTTCAGTAAGTACAAAAAAAAACGGCTTGTCGTTGCCAACAAGCCGTGAAGTGATTCTATATTAAATTGTCTGTATATTTAGACTATGCTCACCGCTCGTCAGCTATTTTCGACGAGACGCCACCAACCAAAAACGAAATTAGTATATCCAAGTGTCATAATCTACGTATATAATAGCATAATATCCCCCATTTGTCAATAGGTTAACATAAATTTATTGTATGCTTGCCAAAAGAGGGATTATTACTTATATTATCCACTGAAAATTTAAAAATGGAGTAAAAAATGAGTATATTGAAATATGATGCGAATTTAGCGTACAAAGTAGCAGATATAGCACTTGCCGAAAGCGGCAGGAAGGAATTGAATCTTTCCCGCAACGAAATGCCGGGATTGATGGCACTTCGTGAGAAATATGGAACAGAAAAACCGCTCAAAGGCCTGCGCGTCAGCGGTTCGCTTCATATGACAATGCAGACTGCTATGCTGATTGAAACGCTTGTCGAACTCGGCGCAAAAGTCCGCTGGGCATCATGCAATATATTCAGTACACAGGATCCTGCCGCTGCGGTCATCGCTAAAGAAAACCTTGCCGCCGTTTTCGCGTGGAAGGGTGAATCGCTTGAGGAATACTGGTGGTGCACTGAACAAGCACTACTCTGGCCGGACGGCAAAGGCCCGGATTTGATCGTTGATGACGGCGGAGATGCTACGTTATTTATTCATCAGGGCGCGAAGGTTGAAAGATACCCGACTCTTTTGAATCAGCTTTGCGACAATCACGAAATGCAGATCATTATGGATCGTCTCAAAGTCAGCGTGAAGGAAGACCCGCAAAGATGGACAAAAATAGCAAACGCTATCAAGGGCGTTTCGGAAGAAACAACCACTGGCGTTGGCAGATTATATCAAATGCAGAACGAAGGTACTCTTTTGTTCCCGGCAATTAACGTTAACGACTCTGTAACCAAATCCAAATTCGATAATCTTTACGGCTGCCGTGAATCGCTGGCCGATGGTTTGAAACGCGCGACAGGAATTATGGTCGCGGGCAAATGCGTTGTTGTCTGTGGATACGGCGATGTAGGCAAAGGCTGTGCCCAATCTATGCGAGGTTTCGGAGCCAGAGTAATCGTTACCGAAATCGACCCGATTTGCGCGTTGCAGGCTTCGATGGAAGGTTACGAAGTGAAAACGCTCGAACAGGTTGTCAGTGAAGGCGATATTTTTGTAACTGCTACCGGCTGCTGCAATGTTATCCGGTCAGAACATATGGAGAAAATGAAAGACGAGGCGATCGTCTGCAACATCGGGCATTTCGATCACGAAATACAAATGTCGTATCTCGAAAAAAATAAAAAATGCAAACGCGAGATTATCAAACCGCAGGTTGACAGATGGACTCTCGAATCTGGCAGATCGATAATTGTTCTGGCAGAGGGCAGACTTGTAAATCTCGGCTGTGCGGCAGGACATCCAAGTTTTGTGATGAGCAACAGCTTCACAAATCAGTGCCTTGCTCAAATGATGCTCGCAAAAGGCGGACTAGAGAAGAAAGTTTATATTCTTCCCAAAAAACTCGATGAGGAAGTCGCAAGACTCCATCTTGGCAGATTGAACGCTTGCCTTACCACATTAACCGATGAGCAGGCAAATTATATCGGTATTCCGATTCAAGGCCCGTATAAGTCCGAACATTACAGATACTAATATATTCATTTATCGAACGGAATAATGCTGATCTTTCCGTTCTTTTCGAGAATGGCGTATTTTATTTGTTCCAGGCTCTCAAGGCCTCTTTCGTTTCTTGCCGCATCAATGATATCATCAATATCTATCCTCGAATGGTGAATGCTGGCTTTTTGGATATGGCCATTATCTATCAGGATCGTAGGCACTCCGTCTATGAACTTTTCGAGACCAGGCCATTTATTTTTGATTAATGAAAAACAAATATCAACTAAGAAAAGTGCGGAAATCGTAATTACTGAATTTGTAATAGAATAATTTTCGCCCGTAAGTCCGCTTTGGGTGGCTTCACTGATGATCAAGAGCAGAATGAAATCGAAATTTGTCATTTGGCCTATAGTTCGTCTGCCGCTTAAACGAACCATAATCAAAAGGAAAAAATACATAAATGCCGCTCTGATTACAGGTTCCATATCGAACCCTTTCAAGGATAAACATACTGTGAAAAGTTGATAACAGTTCCGTTATTTTTTAGATAACCCTTTAATTTCCCATTTTTACCGGCATTGAAAGAAATTGTAATTTCTATTGGTTTAGATTGATCGGCCATGAATATATATTTTATCTGATTATCAGCATAAAAGTTTTTGTCCGGAAAAGGTATAAATGAGACTTCCTCTAAACTCTCCATATAGTCTTTTGAAATCCCCAAAACAGGGTTCGCGTTTGCGGGAATAATGATCTTGATAGTTGAGGGATCTTTAAACTTCAGGAATTTGTCATAGGTTATTTTTAAATCGTTTTTCTCAATAGAGGCTGGGCCAAATGGACTTTGCCCAAATACCCCCAGTATGCAGATCACGATAAACAAAAAAAGCAAGACCCAGAAAATACGTTCCAGTACCCATATCTTTTTCTGAAACCCTATGTCATCGTTAATTTGAATAGTCACGGTACATACCTCACTAATACTGCAAAAATTGTGCACTATTTCTCTTAAGAGTAAATCAGGGTTTTTACTCTGTCGTCCTAGGATTTTCCTCTTTAATCTCACGACCAATTAACTATTGGCTTCAGGATTTTAAGTAATTACCTAATTGTTCATTTCTTACGATTTTTTAAGATGGATTAAAACTAAAAATTAATCTTTTACGGAGACAAAAAATGGGACTTTTAAGATGGGCAGTAATATTTTTGATCGTGGCTTTAGTTGCGGGCCTACTTGGTTTTTCTGGAATATCTGCAACAGCGTCCGGCATAGCTAAAGTTTTATTTTATATCTTCCTGGTTGTGTTTCTGGTTCTTCTGCTTCTCGGATTTATGCACAGGCCCAGGGTTCATTAAAATAAAACGATGAATCAACAAAAATTTTCCAGGCGAAGTATTATCAAAATTTCTGCTGCGGGAGCGATGTTTGCTCTTTGCGGAAAACTTCTGGGTCAACCTGACCAAACCGAAAACTATTTAAAAAATTTGAGAAAGGATAGTTTTATGCAGTACAATATTTTTGCAGGAACTTATGAGAACGGCCAATACACTCTTCCAGATTTGCCGTATGAGTATGATGCTCTTGAACCGTTATATGACGAGGAAACGGTGAAAATCCATCACGACAAGCATCACGCTAAATATGTTAAAAATCTCAACGCAGCCATATCAAAGCTGGAATCCGCTCGAAAAGGAAATGACTATTCCAGCATACAGGCAATTTCAAACGAAATCGCTTTCAACGGCAGTGGGCATATTTTGCATACATTATTTTGGCATTCGATGAAGCCAGGCGGCAATGAAGGAAAAATGTCCAATGATTTTAAAACCGCGCTCGATGAAAGTTTTGGTTCAGCCAATATTGCCATGCAGCAGTTCGTCTCCGCGACAAAAGCCGTCGAAGGCAGCGGCTGGGGCATTCTCGCTTTTGAACCGTTATCAAATAAATTAATTGTGCTGCAGTGCGAGAAACATCAGAATCTCACGATATGGGGTGTCGTGCCTGTGCTTGTTTGTGATGTGTGGGAGCATGCGTATTATTTGAAATATCAAAACGAACGCGACAAATGGGTAGACAGCTTTATGAAGCTGGCAAATTGGGAATTCGCAGCGCATCGTTTTGATGAAGCCAAATGCATTCTTGCAGCTTCTGTAAAATAAAAAGGCTGTCTCTAAAGGAAGGTGTCTGATGAAAGCGATTGTCTTTCGTGCGATAGGCGATATACGTCTCGAAGATGTAGATGACCCTAAAATAGAAAAACCTACTGACGCGATAGTGCGGCTCACCGCCAGTGCGATTTGCGGGACAGATTTACATTTAGTTCGCGGTACGTTGGGGCCGATGCAGAAAGGAACAATTCTCGGCCACGAAGGTGTCGGCGTTGTCGAAGAAGTCGGAAAAGAAGTCCGAAATTTTAAGCCCGGCGACCGCGTTGTTATTCCCTCCACAATCGCCTGCGGATATTGTTCATATTGCCGATCGGGTTATTATTCACAATGCGATAATGCAAATCCAAATGGCTCAAAGGCAGGCACGTGCTGGTTCGGCGGCCCCAAAATTTCCGGGCCTGTCGATGGTTTGCAGGCTGAAAAAGCAAGAGTGCCTTTCGCCAATATTGGGCTTGTTAAATTGCCGGAAAATATCAGCGATGCCGATGCAATTGTTCTTTCTGATATTTTACCTACAGGTTACTTCGGCGCAGAAATGGCCAGGATAAGACCCGGCAATACAGTAGCCGTATTCGGCTGCGGCCCTGTCGGATTATTCACGATCAAATCTGCCGTACTTATGGGCGCTTCGCAAGTGTTCGCGATAGATCACATTGTTGAGCGAATGGAGATCGCGCAAAAACTCGGCGCCGAAATTATCGATTTTGAACATGAAGACCCTGTCGAGGAAATTTACGAAATGACGGGCGGCATCGGCGTCGATAGGGTGATCGACGCGGTCGGCATTGACGCTATACACCCTCATAGCGGGCCTGCCTGGCGAAGAGAAAAAGATATGGAGCAGGAATTTACCGATGAGGTAAATAAAATTGCACCTGAAACGCATCCGAAGGGAATGAATTGGATACCGGGAAATGCACCGAGTCAGGTATTAATGTGGGCTGCACAGGTTGTCGCGAAAGGCGGAACTTTTTCAATTATCGGCGTCTATCCTGAAGGCGCACAATTTTTCCCAATCGGGATTGTTATGAATAAAAACCTTAAGATCAATATGGGTAATTGCAATCACCGCAAATACATTCCAATGCTTATGAGTTTGATCGAGAGCGGCGAAATAAAACCTTCGCAGGTGATTACAAATGTTGAGCCATTGTCGGCAGGCATTGAAGCGTATGAAGCGTTTGATGAGCGCAAACACGGTTGGGTAAAAGTGGAGCTGGTTGTAGCAGGTTAAATAGGAAATAAGGAAATAAGATGTAAGGATGAAAAAAAGGAGAGCAATCTTATGTCTTAGAGTACTTATTTCCTTTTTTATAGCCAAAAATCCCCAGCCAAATTATAATATGTACGACTACCGACTATTGTCTAATGGCTAATGATATTATGTGGCAGCATTTTTCTCATCAATCTGATATAGGAATAAGGGCCGAGGCCGAACTTCTAAGCAGGGCTTTTGAAGATGCCGCTACTGCTCTGACCGCGATTGTTACAGACCCTTCAACTGTGGAAACCGTTCAGCCGGTGAATTTTGAATTGGCCGGCGAAAACGAAGAAGATTTGTTTTTTCATTTTATGAGCAAAATTATTTATGAAATGGATGTTCGCAAAATGTTTTTCGGAAGGTACGAAGTTAAAATCGAAAATTCACATTTGACCGCGATTGCGTGGGGCGAAAAAATAAATTTTGAAAGACATTCGCCCGCTGTTGAGCCGAAGGGTGTAACCATGAATCAATTAAGAGTAAAAGAAGAAAACGGAAAATGGACTGTTCAATGTGTAATAGACGTATAAAAATAAGTACCTCTGTGTTCTCTGTGGCAAAAAATGGAAAGACCTGAACTAAAACGTATTTCAGAGAATTGTTGGCGGATCGAGCAAACCGGCAATATGAAAGTGCCGGGAATGATTTTCGCAGACAATGATTTAATTAAAGATATGGACGAAAAAACTCTCACGCAGGTGCGTAATGTTGCTGCGTTGCCGGGAATCGTAAAAGGTTCGTTCGCGATGCCAGATGCGCATATGGGTTACGGTTTCTGCATCGGCGGAGTAGCCGCTTTTGATCCGGACGCAGGCGGCGTAATCTCCGGCGGCGGTGTAGGCTTCGATATTTCCTGCGGCGTGAGAATGTTTCATACTGGTTTGACGATCGATCAATTAGATGGCGGCATTAAAGAACATCTCGCCGAAGCATTGTTCCGTGATATACCAGCAGGAGTGGGAAGCACCGGCACAATATCGCTGACAAGCGAAGCGTTGGATAATATGCTGACAGGCGGCGCGGTCTGGGCTGTCGAAAAAGGTTTCGGCACAAAAGAAGACCTCGACTACATCGAAGAGCAAGGCTGTGCCAAAGGCGCAATGCCGGGCAAAGTTTCACCAGACGCAAAACGCAGACAGCGTGAGGAAATGGGAACGTTAGGCAGCGGCAATCATTATCTTGAAGTGCAAAAAATAACTGAAATTTATGATTCGCAAATCGCCGAAGGTTTTGGAATAAAAAAAGGTGATTGTATGATAAGCATTCATTGTGGCTCGCGCGGCCTCGGCCATCAAATCGGCACTGATTATCTCCGCCGAATGGCAAACGAAGCGTCGAGATACGGAATCGAACTGCCCGATAGAGAACTTGCGTCTGTGCCGGTAAATAGTCCGCTTGGTCAGGATTATCTCGGTGCGATGCGGGCTGGAATAAATTGTGCTCTTGCCAACAGGCAGATTTTGACTGCGCTTGTTCGTAAAACTTTTGCGAAAATGTTCCCGAAAGCGGAATTGAAAATGCTTTACGATGTAAGTCATAATACCGCGAAGATGGAGCAGCACGAAGTCAATGGCAAAATGAAACAACTGCTCGTTCACCGCAAAGGCGCGACTCGTTCATTCGGGCCGGGTATGACCGATTTGCCGTCGAGGTATAAAGCGTTGGGCCAGCCCGTCCTTATCGGCGGAAGTATGGGAACTGCTTCATATATTCTCGCGGGTACTAATGAAAGCGAAAAACTTGCGTTCAGCTCCGCCTGCCACGGCGCAGGCAGAAGTTTGAGCAGAACAGCCGCATCGAAAAAGTGGCAGGGCAGACAGCTTATCAGTGAGCTTGCGGAGAAAAAAATAATTATTAAATCCAGATCGATGCGAGGCCTTGCCGAAGAAGCTCCGGGTGCTTATAAAGATGTAAATGCCGTCATCGAAGCAACTGCAAACGCCGGCCTTGCGAAAAAGGTCGCCAAACTAACGCCTATGATTTGCGTCAAGGGCTGATTATTTTTCCAGCGCGATCAAATCTTTATATGTCTGACGTTTGCGGATGACTTTGAAATTTTTGCCGTCAACGAGAATTTCAGGCAGCATCGGACGGGCGTTGTAATTGCTCGACATTGTATGGCCGTAAGCACCTGCCGTGAAAATCGCGATCAAATCGCCGCGGTTGACAGGCGGTATTGCCCTGTCTTTGGCGAAAAAGTCCGAACCTTCGCAAATCGGCCCGACAATATCAACAAACTCAAGCCCTTTAATATTCAGCTTTTCAGTCCGTTTAACAGCCGCGAATTCTTTTGCCACTTTTGCTGGCCAGATAAAATGAAATGCGTCATACAGGCATGGTCTGATCAGATCATTCATACCTGCGTCAACGATAATAAATTTTTTATTGCCGCCTTGTTTGCGATATAAAACTTTCGTAAGCAGAATCGCGGCGTTTGCGATAATGCTTTTGCCGGGCTCGAGAACGAGCTTAAGATTTTTGCCTTTAAGCAGTGGAACCATTCCCTTTGCATAATCGGCCGCGCTTGGTACTGTATCGCTTTGATACGCAGCTCCGTATCCGCCGCCCAGATCGAGCATTTCGATTGTGAAACCTTTGCCGCGCAGAGAATTAATCAACGGCAGGATTTTTTTGATTGCCTCGCAATATGGATCGATTGTTTTTCCGCCCGAACCCAAATGCACGTGAATCGCGCAGAGATTTACATATTCGTTTTTGCCGTATTGAGCGAAAACTTTTTCAGCACGTTCAATATCAACGCCGAATTTAGTTTCCTTTTTGCCGGTTGTAATGAATTTGTGTGTCTTCGGATCTACATCTGGATTGACTCGCAAAGCCGCTTTCGTTTTCTTTTTGGTTTTTTTCGCCAGCGCGATAAGATTTTCAAGCTCTGCTTCAGATTCGATATTGAAATAACCGATGCCTGCTTTGAGTGCCGCGATAATTTCCGCATCAGTTTTGCCTGTGCCTGCAAATACGATTTTCTTCATATCAACATTCGTCTGCTGTGCGCGGAAAAGTTCACCGCCGCTGACTATATCGAAACCGCTTCCTTCTGCCGCGAGCATTTTCAAAATATTAATATTTCCGCACGCTTTGATTGAATAGCAGATAGTTGTATCAAGTGCCGAAAAGGCTTTCTTAATTTTATTAAAATGATCAAGTATTGTCGCTTTGCTGTAAATGTAAGCAGGCGTACCGACTTCAGCCGCTATTTTCTCAACATCAACGCCTTCTGCGAACAATTTTCCTTTTTTATACTGAAAAAAATCCATATTTTACCTTTATTCTTAGTGTTTTAGTGCCTTCGTGGCCAACGTAAGCCAATTAAACCATTTATTCATACCGTAAGATGTTTTAGCCGAAATCTCAAAAATTTTCAAATCTTTATTTAATTTTCGTGCGTCGCGTTTAACCTTGGCGATATTGAAGTCCAGGTGTTGCGCAAGGTCGATTTTATTGATCAGCATTACATCCGCTTGCACAAACGACTTGGGATACTTAGCGCACTTGTCGTCGCCTTCTGCCGTTGAGAGCACAACCACGCGAACCAGTTCGCCCAAATCGAAATCGGACGGGCATACGAGATTGCCGACGTTTTCAATAACGATAACATTGAGGTTTGCGGTATCTAATTTATGAACTGCTTTTGTAATTTGTTCAGCGGTCAAATGGCACGCGCCTTTAGTTTCGATCTGCACCGCCTGCAAACCTGTCTTGCGGATTCTGTCGGCATCAAATTCGGTATAAAGATCGCCTTCGATAACAGCGATATTGAGTTTGTCTTTCATTGCTTTGGCGGTTTGTTCAAGGATTGTTGTCTTACCGCTGCCAGGCGATGAGATCATATTAATGCAGAAAATATTATTGCGTTTGAAATATTTTCTGTTCGCCAAAGCGTAATCTTCATTCTTGGCCAAAATCTTTTGTTCAATTTTAATTTTCATACCGTGTCAATCCGTGTCTTCCTCAAATTCAATTTCTTTCAATAACAAAGGCGCATCTGCGCCGAGCTTAATATCGCTTTTGCCGCACTTCGGGCATTGCGGATCATACAAATCAAAGTTAAATTTTTTATGGCAATGATTGCAGGACGCTTTAAGCGGGATATGTTTTATTTTGAGTTTTGCATTTTGGCAAATTGTGCCTTGCGAGATAGAATCAAACGCAAATTTCATCGCCTCATCATTAAGAGCGTTTATCACTCCGCAACTAATCACAATGCGAACAACAGTGCCTTTTTTTTTCGGCACTTGTGCAAGGATCGCTTCAAGAATATTTTCCGCTACCATTGCCTCGTGCATCAGCAAATCCTCGGAAGTTCTCTGCCGTAGGGCATCTGTACGATTCTTCTTGATTTAATTTTTGTTATGAGTTCCACGATAGGCTCATCGGATTTCACAACCTGTCCGATTATTGCTGCGTTTTTGCCATTTTTGGATTGTCTGCAAACCGAAAGGCATTTTTCCGCTTTGTCTGAGGAAACAATGATTACAACTTTCCCTTCATTTGCGATATCTAAAATATCAAAGCCCAGCATTTCCGCCGCGGCCTTTGTCGAAGGATTAACCGGTATGTATTCTTCGTCAATTTCGATAGCACTGCTTGTCTGGCGGACAATTTCGTTCAATGCTGCCGCAAGACCGCCGCGCGTTGGGTCGCGCATAAATTTTATATCTTCGCCGCAAACTTCGATAACGTTCGCGCAGATATGAGCGACAGAACCGCAATCACTTTGAATATCGGTATCGAATTTCATTCCTTCTCGCTGCGACATTATCGTCATACCGTGATCGCCGATCGTCCCGCTTATGATGATTTTATCGCCGGGCTGAATTCTTTCAAATCCGATATTCGCTTTCGGAAGTTTCAATCCGATGCCTGATGTGTTGATGAAAAGTTTATCCGCTGCTCCCGCCTCGACAACTTTCGTATCTCCGCAAACGACTTCAACATTTTCTTCTTTTGCGGTTTTTGCTGCGCTGTTTAAAAGCTGGCGTAAAATTTCGATTTCCAGTCCTTCTTCGATAATTAACGACATACTTAAAGCAATCGGTTTTGCACCGCTTACGGCCAAATCATTAATTGTGCCGCAAATGGCTAATTTGCCAATGTCGCCGCCGTTGAAAAATAAAGGTTTGACTACAAAACCATCGGTAGTGAAGCTGATACTATTTTGGCCGATTTGAATTTCAGCCGCGTCGGTGAGTTTGTTGAGAGTGAAATTTCCAAAAGCGGAGAGAATTACGTTGCGAATAAGTTCGTCGGTCATTCTTCCGCCGCCGCCGTGGGCAAGTAAAACTATTTCACCGCTCATTGTCGCCTTCTTCTCCGTCTGCCGTATTTGAACCACGCCGAACACGCGCCTTCGCTGCTGACCATACACGGCCCGACAGGAGTATCGGATGTGCATTCATTGCCGAACATCGCGCACTGCGGCGGATCGATAAGCCCGCACAAAACTTCACCACATCTGCATCCCGTCAAATCTTCTTCAGGAATGAATTCTATATTTAATTGCTTTTCAGCGTCGTACTCGCTGAATTCGTTTTTGAGTTTCAAAGTGCTTTGCGCGATTAAACCAAGCCCGCGCCAGTAACCGTCCCCTTCGTCGAAAACTTCACTTACAATTTTTTGCGCAGTTTTATTTCCCTGTTCGTTTACCGCCGCCGGATATACCGATGCGACCGCAGGCGTGTTATCCGCGAGCTGTTTGCAAATTTCCGATATTGCGTCGATAATCTGCATCGGCTCAAAACCTGCTACAACACAAGGCTTTTTAAATTTTTCAACGATCGGCAAGTATGCATTGGAACCGATTATTACGCTCACGTGGCCGGGACATAAAAACGCGTCAATGTTATTATTGACTTCCGAAAGTAAAGCGTTGATAGCGGGGATGACTGTTTTGTGATTGCTGAAAACGAAAACATTTTTAATATTCTGCTGCTTTGCTTCTCTTACAATAACCGCAGTTGCCGGCGCTGTCGTTTCAAAACCAACCGCGACAAAAACAATTTTTTTGTCTGGGTGTTGTTTGGCGATTTTTAAAACGTCTTCAGCGCTCAAAACAATTTTGATATTTCCCTGTTTTGTTCTCTGCTCGAGTGAACCTTTTCTGCCGGGCACGCGGATCATATCGCCGTAAGTAGCGATAATGCAATCGCTCCTGTCCGAAAGCGAAATTATCGCGTCGATATAACCGTGGTCGGAAATACAGACCGGACATCCGGGCCCGCTCAAAAGTTTCAAACTGTCTGGAAATGAATCACGCAATCCAGCGCGAAATATACTCACGGTATGAGTACCGCAAACTTCCATAATATTGATTTTGCGTCCAAGAGTTTTTGTCGCTCTTGCTATCTGTGTGTAAGCCCTGTTGATTCTTTCGAGCATTTTTAAATTTACGTCCTTATTAATTCTTTATGCTTATTGGATATCTTTTCAGCCAGTTCGTCAAGTTTTTTAAAGTCTTCATTTTTCGGCAAACCTTTAATCAGTAACGGCTCGAATAATTCAGCTTTTGAATTAGAGAGCATCTGCTTAACCTGGTCAACGATTCTGCCAGCCCAGCCGAAAGAACCTACAAACGCCAGGTATTTAGTTTTCGGCCGCAAAGCGTTTACCAAAAATGCCGCATAAGCTGCTGCTGGATGTAGACCAGTCAAAAACGTCGGCGAAGCAAGCACTATACCCGCCGCGTCAACAGTTTCAACAGCTAATTTTCCAATATCCGCTGTAACTAGGTCAAATTGCTGCACACCAACGCCCCGATTCATAAGAGCCTTCACCAGATGATCGATCATTTTACGAGTGCTGCCGTGCATAGAAGCATAAGCGACAATGACTTTATTTTCAACCTTATCCTCATTGATCCATTCTTTATATGCGTCAATCACTATTTGCGGTTTGTTATAAAGCGGCCCATGACTTGGCGCGATAATCTCGATATTGTACGCTTCGATTTTGGCGATATTTTTAACTATAATATTTCTGAACGGCATCATTATTTCGGCATAATACCGCTTATTGCACTCCATAACTTTGGCCATATCCGTTGCGAACAAATCAGATGTCGCAAGATGTGAGCCGAAGAAATCGCAGCTAAACAGAATTTTATCTTCCGCCAAATATGTACACATTGTTTCCGGCCAGTGTACCCACGGTGTTAAAAGAAATTTCAAAGTTTTGTTGCCGAGTGAAATTTCCTGGCCGTCTTCGATGACCATAAATCGGTCTTCTGCAATTTCGTGCAAGTCAATCAACATACCTTTGCATTTAGCGTTTGTAACGAGTTTAGCGTCTGGAAATAGCTGCAAGACATTCGGAAGCGAGCCGGAATGATCCTGCTCTGCGTGATGCGAAATAACGTAATCGAGTTTCTTAACGCCCATTTCTGTCAGATTCGCCAAGAGCGTTTCCCATTTTGGCGGATCGACCGTATCCAGTAAAGCGGTCTTTTCGCTGCCTTTCACTAAATACGCATTGTAGCTAGTGCCGTCCGGCAGCGGGATGATCTCATCAAATAACCTTCTATCCCAATCAATAGCTCCAACCTCAAAAATATCCGGCTTTATTTGACGCATAGTTAAGCTCCAGTTTAAAGTAATTTCTTCGCTGCTTCGATAACACTGCTGTAATTTGGTTCCTGCACTATTTCAGGGACAATTTCTGCGTACCTTATAACGCCGGTTTTATCAACGACAAATACCGCGCGGGCAAGCAATCTTAAATCTTTTATCAATAAGCCATAAGCATTACCGAACTCCGCCTTTTTGTAGTCGCTCAATGTAACTACATTTTTGATACCGGCTGCGCCGCACCAGCGACCCTGTGCGAAAGGCAAATCCATACTGATAGTTAAGATTTTTACGTTTTCGCCAAGTGCCGATGCTTGTTCGTTGAATTTTCGCGTCATCGTGTCGCAGACGCTGGTGTCAAGAGAAGGTACTGAACAGATTATGCAGGTCTTTCCCTTAAACGAACTCAATCGAACAGGCGACAAGTCATTTGCGGTTACTTCAAAATCCGGCGACTTATCGCCAACCTTCACTTCGTTGCCGCTAAGTGTCAGCGGATTACCCTTCATCGTTACAGTTCTTTCCATAGTACACCTCTAATAATTAAAATTCTAAATTCTAAAACCAAAATCCTAAACAAATCCAAAAATCGAAATTCTAATTTTTAAAACGAATTCTAATAGTTTTGGGCATCAATTTCAGCATAAGCTGTCGGATGAGCGCAGGCTGGGCATTTATCCAGAGCCGATGTTCCTTCGTATACATAACCGCAATTTCTGCAAACCCAGCGAACCGGTTTTTCACGTTTGAATACTTTGTCATTTTCAATATTTGCCGCAAGTGCCAAATACCTGTCGCGATGTCTTGCCTCTGCGACTGCGATAGCTTTGAAAACACCTGAAATTTCTGTAAAGCCTTCTTCTTTTGCGATCTGTGCAAAATCAGGATACATACTTGTTGTTTCGTGATGTTCGCCTTCGGCAGCAGCTTTCAGGTTATCGATAGTCTTGCCGATAACGCCTGCCGGAAACGCAGCCGCGATCTCAACATCGCCGCCTTCAAGGAATTTGAATAAGCGTTTTGCGTGTTCTTTTTCCTGCTCTGCTGTTTCGGTAAATATAGCGGCTATCTGCTCGAAACCTTCTTTTTTCGCTGCCGATGCCCAATATGTGTACCTGTTGCGTGCCTGCGATTCGCCTGCGAATGATGCGAGTAAATTCTTCTCTGTACGACTTCCTTTAAGATTCATAATTTTCCTTTCTGTTTACATAGTATCTGAACGTTTATCTTTTTTAATTTCCTGACATGATTTACACAATCCCTCGATATATACTGTCGCACGCAAAACCTTGAACTCGCCTGTAATTGTTTCAGGTACTTTTATATTCTCAAAGGTTTCGAGCGAAAAGTCAAAAATTTTTTTGCATTTAACGCATTTATAATGCTGATGACTGGTACAGTCTGCATCAAACCGCCTTACATCGCCAGTGCCTTCGACAATAAAGGCCGCCCCTATATCCGTCAGAGTATTTAAGGTACGGTTGACGGTATCAAACGAAACATTCGGCAATGTCTTATGAATTTCTTCATAGACAGCCTCTGCGGAAGGGTGCTCTTTTGAGCCAAGAAGTGCCTTATAAATAGCAATTCTCTGCGGCGTGAGCTTCAAGCCCTTTTCTTTACAGAGATTACAAAATGTATCGAGTTTCTGTTTCATTTTAAATTTAGACCTGAATTAATATTTAATCCTATATAGGAATTAATACTATTTGTCAACAGGGAAATTTAGAAATTTTAGTGATAATTGAAAGTATGCTTTATCGGACTATGGATAAAATAGGCAAAGTTTTATATGGAAAATTCCCAGAGTTGTGTTAAATTGGGCGACTTTTAAGTCGAAAACATAATAGGAAGACACAAAAATACTTATGAATGGTAAACGTAAAGACATTTTGACGACAGGGCAGGTCGCACAGATATGCAAAGTAGCACCGCGAACGGTAACCAAATGGTTCGATAGCGGCCAATTGAAGGGTTATCGCATCCCCGGCGGGCGCGATAGAAGGATCCCTACTTCGGAACTGCTCCGCTTTATGAAAAGCCATAATATGCCGACCGACCAGTTGGAACACGATAAAATCCGTATCCTTATCGTTGATAGCGATTGGCAGCTCGCCAATAATACAGCCGCCGAACTTCGCAAAATGCCGGTGTATGATATTGAAACAGCGGGAAGCGGATTTGACGCTGGTCTTATTGCACAAAAGTTTGAGCCTCACGTTATTCTTATTAACCTTATGGCCGCCGGTATTGATGCCGACCATATTTGCAGTAATATACGCAACAACGAGGATTTGCAGACAACCAAGGTAATTGCCTTCGCCGAGGGAGTAAAACAGAATGAAATCGGGGCGGTTTTGAAAAAAGGCTATGATGCCTGCCTGACAAACTCGTCAGACATTTCAGAGATCATCAAGACCATCAATCAGGTTACTTCAATCATCTAAATTCAAATAAATGCGCAAGGGCTAAATTACTGAAATTTTTAAAATAACGTGCAAGCGTTTTTCATTTTTGCGCAAGCGGGTCAAAAAACGGGGATAAAATCAGGGGTTTTTCAGTTTTTTTGAGACTTTTTCATAGAAAAATAGGAAAAATTTTGGTTTTTTTACGGTTTTTCGGGATTTTTCGGAGAGGGCGCGTGCGCGTTTTTTTAAAAAGCATAGTTTTCAGAAATTTAATGAGGGGGCAATTTTTTACGGGAAATAAAAAATCAAATAACTTGCAGCGATTTTTAAAAAAAGTGCGCAGACATACAAAAACAGGCGCAAATTTTGAAAAATGAGTTTTTGAGACTTGCGCCTATTAAGTTAAAAACTAATTCGTCCACTTCGCGGATATACGCTTCGCTCCTATGAAAAGTGAAAAGTTGTGGAACCGCTTCGCGGAGATTTTTATCAATTCGGTTTCGATACCAATTTATATATTTTATTCCTTACTTGATTAAAGAATATAGATTGAAGTTTTAAGGATGTGTATTAAAATAAAAAGAAATTTTAAGGAGATCAACAATGCGGAAATTCATAGTTCTAGTTTTCTTATCAATCTTCGTTATTAATACCACTGCATTTGCATTTTTTTCAGGAGGAAAAAAAGAATCACGAGCAGTTGCTGCCACTGTGAACGGTGCAAAAATATATGAAGATACATTAGTCAAAATCGCAAGACACAGGGCAGAAGAAACATCTCGAAGCAATCCCGAATTTGATTTAGCTCAAGCTAGAAGTGTTGTCTTAGGAGAAATGATTTTTACAGAAATTATACTTCAAAAAGGAAAAGAAAAAAATATTTCTATCCGCGAGCAGGAACTTAAAGACGAAATCAGCCAATGGGAAAGATCTCCATATGATGAATTAAAAAAAGATACAAATTTTAAAGGAGATTTCGCTGAAATAGAAAGATCAATCAAAGCCCAAATGATATATCGAAAATTATTATTGCAGGAATACGTCAACGAATTAAAACCTACGGAAGAACAAATGCGTAAGTTCTATGAAGAGAACATTCATTTCTTTCAGGAAAAAACCAAGTATCATATTAAATCAATAGATATATGGCCAGATCAGGATTGTAATGATACAAATTATGCAGACACACAGGCCAAAGAGAATGCACAGAAAATTTTGGAAAGACTTAAAAGCGGGGAAGATTTTAATTCAATTGCCGAGGCAGAAATTTTAAAAAGGGAAACAAAGGCTTTAAATAAGATGGGCATTGATAAGCCTGCGGAGACGAGAGCGGATGTTAATTCACATTTCGAGAAACTTACGGCAGGAATGGACCCAAACGATCCAAGAGTCAAAATTGCGAAAAAAGTTCATGAAATGAGCCTCCAAAGATTAGACGAAAATCCATCTCTTTTAAGCAAACACAGAAAATGTGATACAATGTATGTAAAGGCAGAACTCAATATGAATCCTGAACTACAAAAAGCGGTCTTATTACTTAAGCCGGGGCAAATGAGCGAAGTTTTAACTCTTGAAGGATATGGCAGAAAAAATAATAAAAACACATATTATAGTATTATACAGTTCCTCGAAAAAATTGAAGGCACAACACAAAGCTATGAAGAAGTCAAAGACAGGTTGCGTCAATATGTCTTAAATCAACTACAGGAGAATGCTTTTTATGATTATGGGCCCAAATTAATAAAAGAGGCGGATATAAGATTTACAAATCCCGCGGATGATTATAGATTGCAGGATAAAAAAGAAGTAAGTGAACCGAATGTGAAAGAATAAAAATTGTTTTATAAAACCCCTTGGGTAAATGAAGGGAAAAACCCCCTGGCAGGCCAGGGGGCTAAATATGGAAAGTAAGCAGGTCAAGGCGTAAATACAGAAAACCCCCCGGCGGGCCGGGGGGCTAAATACGGACGAACTCCTTGCGGTCAAGGGGTCAATACGGGAAAACCCCTTTTTATAAAACCCCCTGGCAGGCCAGGGGGCTAAATACGAAAATAAATACAGAAAAATTTTAAGAGAGAAGTTTATATGCAAAAACTACTTGCTTATATGATAACGTGGACAACATACGGGACATGGCTGCAAGGGGATGAACGAGGATATGTAAAAGACGGCGAAGTTTTGTCAGCCAATCCTGCACTTGAAAAATCTAATTTATCATCTATCACACAACAAATAACTAAACTCAATCCCCAACAAAAAATCAAAGCACAAAATGCTATTATCGAGGAAGCAAAAAGAATCAATCATAAAATCTATGCCATCGCGGTTTGTTCTAATCATATCCACATTGTTGCAGAAAATAATCAAATACCAATGAGTCAAGTAGTCTCGCGATATAAGAATATCGCAACGGCCGCGCTAAAACATACAGGTTTGATGGATAAAATCTGGAGCAAAGGATTTGATAAAAGATTTTGTTATGATATAAAAGAAATAAATGCCAGAATCGATTATGTTAATAACCACAATCAAAAGTAACCGGAGGACATAATATGGAATACGCAATAGGCAAAGCGGGAAGAGTAGCAGCGGCGAGATTATTTGAAGGTGAAAATCTTTACGACTGCATCGAATCGATCGCCAGCAAAGAACAGATAAAATGCGCGGCGGTTCTTATCACGGGCGGGATAAGAAAAGCTGATGTTGTTGTCGGGCCGAAGGTGGAAACGCCGAAGATCGAGCCGAACTTTTTTAATTTTACAGGGCCGGGTGAAACGCTGGGTGTTGGTACGATTTACTGCGATGAGGGTGTGCCGAAACTGCATATTCACGCCGGGATTGGAAGAGGCGAGGTTCATATTGTCGGCTGTCCGCGGGGCGGAGCATCGGTATTTCTCATTCTCGAAGTTACGATCATCGAAATTGTCGGTATCAACGCGGCAAGGGAAAAAGACCCGCAGACGGGGTTGAAACTTTTAAGAGTTGCTAGTTGTTAGTTGATAGTCGTTAGTTGTGGAATACCGGCTTTGCCATACTGCCGAAACGACGAGATCCTTCCCCCTCTGATTTTGTTTTCAAGGAAACAAAATTCTTGAAGACTCTACGAACCCTGCCATATTGATGGCAGGGCTAAACGACGAGATCCTTCGCTTTGCTCAGGATGACAGGGGGGGCGGGAATACAATGCGTATTTCAATTTTTACCTATATTTTAGTGGTTAAGATTAGGGAAAAACCCTGATACTAAAGGCAAGAAAAGAGCCGTAGAAAAGATAGATTCTAAACTTCGCTCCCGCTTCAAATAACAATTCATTTAAAGGAGAAAAAAATGAGCGAGCATGAGATAGGTAAAGTTTCGGACTTCTTTTCGCATCCTGTGGCGGCAGGGGTTGAACTGCTGGATGAACTTAGTGTTGGTGATCATATCATAATCAAAGGGCACACAACGGATATTGAAATGACGGTTAAGGAAATTCAGATCGATCATCACGATGTTAAAACCGCACATTCGGGAGAATCTATCGGCATCAAAGTTCCAGACAGAGTACGAAAAGGAGATCACGTATTTAAAGTAGAACCGTGAGAACCAGTAGTCAATAGTCAGTAGTAAGTAGACATTAGAAAATAGAATTTCTACTTTTCCATTGGGTACACGAGTTTCCACTGATGGCGGATTTTGTCCATCGTATTTATAAAAGCTATACTCACGGAGAGCGGCATAATGTCGCTTTCCGTTTTTTTGTTTCTGATGCACTGCATAACTTCGAGCGCTTCATACGTGTAGCCGTTGCCGAGGCGGTCGAAGGAATATTCTTTCTGGCGTGATGAGCCTATAGTTACTATGAATTTGTCGGGATGGAAAAAATCTTTCGGGATCTCGATTCTGCCTTTTGTTCCGAAGATTGACGCGGCGCACGGCATTGCAAGATGAAACGAACAATTCATAGAAGCTATTTGGCCTTTTTCATATTGGAAAATCATCGAGGCTTGTTCGTCAACGCCGGTTGAGCCGAAGTGGGCGAGGCTTGCGATATTTGACGGCTCTTTGCCGTACACCATTTGCGCAAAAGCGATATCATAGATGCCGATGTCGAGGAGTGAACCGCCGCCGAGATTGGGATCGATCAAGCGTTGTTTTTCGTTATCGCTGCAATCGAAACAGAAGTTTGATGTGATCAGGGAAATATCGCCGAGGTCGCCGTTGGAAATTATTTGGCGGATCTTTGAAATGGCGGGAAAAAAATACATCCACATTGCTTCCATTAGGAAGACTTTATTTTTTTTGGCAGCGTGAATCATTTCTGTAACTTCAATGCTGTTCATCGCGAAAGGTTTTTCGCAGAGGACGGCTTTGCCATTATCAAGGCATAATATAGTTTCGGCTTTGTGATTCGGATGCGGGGTCGCGATGTAAACGACATCGACGTTGTTATCTTTTGCCAGAGAATTGGCGCCGATATGGCAATTAGGAATATTGAACTGGGCGGCAAATTTTTCCGCGGTTTCCATTTTGCGTGATGAGACGGCGGTAAGCTGGGCATAGGGCAAAACAGCAAGAGCCTCGGCGAACTTGTGCGCGATTCCACCTGTTCCGACAATTCCCCAACGAATTTTGTCTGCCATTGTGAAACCTTTCGAGGTTTATTTATTTTCTGTATTAATTTTTTCTATGACCTGCGGCAATTCAGATAAATTTGAAATGGCAGTAATGCCGGGCGGAATCTTTTTGTTTATATTTATCGGTGTTTTTTTTAGCACAGGATACATACCGACCTGTATACTTCCGTTTATATCGTTATCGACGCGGTCGCCTACGAAGAGAATTTGGTCTGGGTTGAGGTCGAGCTGCTTTGCGGCGGAGAGGAACATTTCAGGGTGCGGTTTTCGCTTGTTGAACATATACGAATAATAAATGAAATCGAAAAAATCAAAGAGGCCTAATTCGCGAAGCTGTTTGTTCAGCACGGAAGCGGAAACAAAAGTGTTCGAGAGAATGGCTAATTTGATCCCTCTGTTTTTAAGAGTTGTGAGAGTCTGGTGGATGTCGTGCTCGATGGTAACTAATCTGGCAAGCGGTTCATACCAAAGCCAAACGAGGTCTTCATATTGTTTGTCTGTGAGCTGGTGGCCCATTTTTTTGCCGAGATTTTTGAGGACAATCAAAGCGTCGAAATCGTGTCCTGTGAAATGCGAGAGTACGATCCGAAAATGGATTGCCAGCAGACTGCGAAGTGCGTAAAACCAACGGAAGCCGGTAACTTGCCCCTGATCTTTCAGCCATTGCCAGGTTTGTTTGGCGGCCTGCAAAAACGGTTCATGCGGGTCGATTTTCCCATAGTTCAG
>MHYA01000103.1:0-126 GCA_001825675.1 Planctomycetes bacterium GWF2_42_9
CACGACTTGTATCTGAATGGGATTTTCCAGGAACTTTCCGGCAGCGGCCTCCTGCATGGCGCCTTTGATTAAAACACCGTTGATAAAGCGGACATTGACAGCCGCCTTGGGATTGTTCTCCGGAAT
>MHYA01000103.1:295-2785 GCA_001825675.1 Planctomycetes bacterium GWF2_42_9
AGAAGTCCCGGCTTCAGGGGCCCCAGAGCTTCAATCTTCAATTTCTCGCCGTATTCAGAATTTGGAAGAGCGCACTGGTTGGCGCCGCGTATCACGACAAGCTTATCAACATTGACAACTTCCTTTTTGCCGCAGGAACAAAGGAAAAATGCGCATAGTATGGAGAAAAACAAAAAAAGACAATTAACCCATTTCATAAAAACACCCTAAAATCAGTTAAACAATTGAAGATTTTATCTTCCGGAAAACCGGAACATATTAATTCAGCTTATTTTAAGAATCTAATATTGAAATAGATCTTTTAAAGCGTTTGATTATAGAATTATTGATATTTCTATTGCGGAAACATTAACAATCAGACATGGAACATGCTCAAAATCAAGCACATAGTCTATTATACCGTCATTCAGGCGTCAATCCTCCTGAATGGCAGTCCATTGGGGGCATTGACAATAGACGGCGAAGGAGCGTCTTTCCCGGCATCAGTCTATCGCCTCTGGGGATACCGTTATTCACAGATAACGGGAACGGAAATCAATTACCGCTCAAGCAGCTCAGGCGCAGGGACCGCGCGGATAAAAGAGGGGACCATAGATTTCGGCGGCACCGACATACCTTTAAGCCAGGCGGAACTGGATAATGAGGGGCTGATACAGTTCCCCATGCTGATCGGAGGCATAATCATAGCGGCAAACCTGCCGGATATGCAGAATATGGAAATGAGACTTACCCCTGAACTCCTGGCTGACATATTTCTAGGTAAAATAAAGCAGTGGGACGATCCGGCCCTCATGAAAATCAATCCCGGATTGAAGCTTCCATCAATGCCGATTATAATAGTTTACCGCTCGGACAATTCCGGAACAACATGGGCATTCACTGAGTACCTCTCCCGGACATCCCCTGAATGGGCCGCCTCTTACGGACACAATAAGGCAATGCAGTGGAAAAAAGGCGTCGGCGGGAAAAATAACGCCGGAGTCGCAAACAATATAAGGAAAATATCCGGCTCAATAGGTTATCTTGAATATTCCTGCGCGGAAGGCGCCGGACTGAAAAGTATTTCGCTCCTTAACAAATCAGGGAATTACGCAGTGCCCGGCATAGTGTCATTTGCCGAAGCCGGCAAAAACGCGGGTTTCGGAAATGACAGAAAAATGGAACTCATCAACCGCCCCGGAGAAAAAAGCTGGCCCGTCACAACAGTAAGCTACATACTTATAAAAAAAGAACAGTTCGCCCCCGATAAAACAAGGGAAATGCTCAAGTTTTTCCTCTGGTGCTATCTCAACGGGGCGGATATCGCCAGGGAACTCTATTTCGTACCGCTCCCTGAAAATATCATAAAATCAGTAAAAGCCCTATGGCATGAAAAACTCATCAGCAACGGAAAACAGTTTTTCGAGAAAAAAGACTGAAACACGCAACAATCTAACTGCAAGCATCTTGCGTGATTACAGTTTGATTTTTATTATTTAGCGCAATATAGTCAATTGCATTGAAAAGTACAAAAATCCCGGAGGATAAAAGGAAATGGAACTGATAAAACTCAGAGAAGACGATGAGTTCACTCATATTGCCTTGTCCGGACGTCTTGACGTCAATGGAGTACAGCAGATAGAGCAGTCATTCACTGCGGCAACAGCGGGCCGCGGCAAACCCGCGCTCGTCGATATTTCAGAAGTTTCGTTCCTGGCCTCGCTGGGAATGCGCATGTTTCTGAACTCAGCAAAGGCACTTAAACTGAAGAAAACAAAAATGGCGCTTTTGAACCCTCAGCCTCTGGTGGAGGACGCCCTCCGTTCAGCAGGACTGCCCAGCGTAATACCGATAGAATATGACATTGATACGGCAACAGGACTTCTGAAAGGATAACTGTTTTTTCACGTGAAAGGCAAATCAATAAAAATCCGTAATGACATGGCCGAACTTTCAAAGTTATGCCTGATGATACGCGATTTGCTGGAAAAAGAAAAGATTTCGCCGCATACGCTTTATGCCGTCGAACTCTCGCTTGAGGAAATGCTCACAAACATCATCAAGTATGGCTATGATGACAAAAATACGCATGAAATACTGGTGGACGCTTCGCTGACTGACAGGCAGATCATCCTTTCCATTGAGGACGACGGGCACGAATTCAACCCTCTGGAACGCCCGGATGCCGACATATCCAGCCAGGTGACGGAAAGAAAAATAGGCGGAGTAGGACTGCACCTGACACGTAAAATGGTAAAATCAATGGAATACAAAAGAGACAATAATAAAAATATATTAAAAATTTTTATAGACATTAAATAACGATAAAATATTGATTATTCTGCAAAGAAGCGTTAGATTCTCTGAAATGTTTTAAATATATTATATTGTTTATAATGCTTGTTTGTTGTATATTTAAAATTAAATAAGAAAATGGCGAGAGTAAAAAGATGAAAATTATTCAGAATGAAGAAAACGGAATTGTCAATCTTTCAATAAGCGGACGTCTTG
>MHYA01000103.1:2831-3079 GCA_001825675.1 Planctomycetes bacterium GWF2_42_9
GGACAGCGGCAAAACAAAACTGCTTATTGACTTGGCCGAACTCGAATATATAAGCAGCGCCGGACTGAGAGTATTGCTTGTTGTTGCCAAAAGAATTCAGCAGAAGGGCGGAAAAGTAGTTCTCTGCAAACTGGCGGAAAACGTAAAGGAAGTCTTTGAAATAAGCGGCTTTCCCTCAATCTTCAAGATTTTTCCTGTTACTGATGAAGCAAAAACTTTTCTGAACAGCTAAGCATTCATTAGAATGA
>MHYA01000103.1:3139-5265 GCA_001825675.1 Planctomycetes bacterium GWF2_42_9
CAACCGTCTGGTTCAGGAACTTCATGCTTTGAGATATCCGGAATATTTCAAGCCGTACGATTATCCGTCGGTTTTGGAGAGCATAACCGGGATGCTGGCGCAGGAGAAATGGTATGCGTTTGTGGCCCGGATTGACAACATCCTGGCAGGATATGTGCTGTTTTATATCCGCGATTATGCGGAAAATCCTTTTCGCTACGCCTACCGTGGCATCCATATCGACCAGATTGCGGTACTGGAAGAATATCAACACCAACATGTCGGCTCGTCGTTGATGGACAAGGTTGAGAGTTTTGCCCGTAGCCAGGGCATTTCCCGGCTCGAACTGACCTATTGGGATAAAAACACCGAAGCCGGAAGTTTCTACGCCAAACGCGGTTTCGTCAACGGACTCCATTTCGTTGCCAAAGAGTGGTAAAAAGAGCGAACGTCGCATTGGAATCGCGGAAGTCTGGGTCTGTCACCGCTTCGCTTATCCGTTTGGGCAAGGCCATTTGATACTTCCATTCTCTTTCCACGCCATTCGGGTCAGCCCCGCTGTAAGCAATTATGGTATCTCTCACGATTGCGGTAATTGTCCAGTATCTCAAAAAATAAAAGAATTAATTAATTCCTCGAAATCGGAACCAGTTACTTCACAAGTTGTTCCGTTGATGAGTTTAACATCCTTTCTCGTAAGTGAAAGCGGAACTTCCATAATGAATTCAAGACGCACCGTTACACTTTTCCGAACTTTGAATGGCTTGATATCCGAACAATTCTTTAGAGCTTTAACAGTGCCATTATAGATTTTTTCATGGGCTTTTTTCTGTATCAGAAGTTTTCCGCTTTCACGTGAAAGCCCTTCTTTAACCTGTACGGTTACAACATTTCTGATAAATGATTTTGCCTCTGCGCACAATTTATCGTCACCGCTTGTCATTATTACAGGTACTCCGTGTTGTCCTGCTCTCGCCGCATCCAGCACAAATTCTCCGACTTTTATACCGTCCAATAAACAATTCTGCCATGTTGGACTTGCCGTGTGCGCAAGAATAGCCTGCGGTGTCCCTGCCATTGCATGGTAACCGAGGAGTATGAGTCCATCAAATTTATCAATCCCATCAAATCTTCCTTTTCGCGGATTTCCCGCTATCATATATTCAGTCCGTTCGTCAAGCGCTTCCCATATAATGTTGTTACATCCGGCATGCACATCGCGAACAACGACAGTTCGGACACCACTGTCAAAACACGCTTTTATGCATGAATTAACTTCCTGAGTCATATAACTTCGTGCTTCCTGATATCCCGGCTCATTTAATGTAACTTGCGATTTTCTGAATATGCCACTGATCCCTTCCATATCACAGAATATTATGATATTCATTTTTTTCTCCATAAGATAAATTTAATGTTACCCTGAAGGGTGCTACTTGAGAGTACCGAGTTCTCGGTTATTGAGAGTCCGGTTTACTGTCAGTTAATTTAGCCAGCTCCAATGAATAATCAATCAATGACTTACAGAGCTTCTGGAATTTCCCCACAGCGGGGTCGGCACCGAATGGCACTGCATTAAGCGGTTTTAAAATATTACCATAAATATCTATTAGTCCTTATCCTTAACTCGATGCTTCCCTACACCCTCAGTTAATTGTATGTCCTTGCGATATAAAATTGCAGAGAATAATGGTATATGAATAACTGTCTTGCAATGTACATAATAAGCATTGTCTTTCACCAAAAATTCTGGTTCATAAATATAAGGAATAATATCTTGTGTAATATATGTTTTTTCTGGAGAAAAATATACAAATGCAATTCTTGGAAGAAATAAGTATAGAACTATTAAGATCAATATTCCATATAGTAAAAATTTAATAATTTTTAATTTCATTACCTGTTTCCTTGTTTATTTAAGGCATTTCTAATTGGAGACACGGCGGCATTCGGGGCTGACCCGAATGCCCCTCTTCGAGTCCCTTTTTCTAATGCTTTTTCTTTTAGTCCCTCTTCCACTGAAACTCCTTGTTTCCCTGCAGTCTTTAAATTTTTTAATTTTTTATTGTAAGATTCAATGTATAAATCATTGTTTTTTTGAGACTAAATGGATAATAATTGAAGGAAATCCTAATGCAATTATAAAA
>MHYA01000103.1:5457-7007 GCA_001825675.1 Planctomycetes bacterium GWF2_42_9
CTTTATTCATTACAGCCAGTGTCAAGCGCTTTGCGCGAGTAAACTCCGTCTGCAAACGTTCTTTATGTGCCTTGATTTCATAAGGCACATAAAGTCCCACCGCAAAAAATCTTTTTTCGCACTGCTGTGCGTTTCGCTCTGGGGGACTTCGTCCCATAAGCGCTAACCAATAACTATTTGTATTTTTCAGTGCATGTATTATTATATACAATGATAGAATTTTAAGGAGTAGTTATGAAGCAGGAATATTTTTCGGACTGGGACTTTGTCATGTCCCTGATGCCGTCGGGCTGGAAGGAGAAATTCAAAGAGCTGAAAGTTTTAAAATTCGGGCGTAAATTTACAGGAGCGGACAAAGAATCTAAGTTGCTGAGGGTGCTTATGCTGCACCTCGGCACAGGGGCTTCATTGAGGGAAACATCAGTATTGGCCACGGAGGGTAAAATTGCAGATATTTCAGATGTTGGCATCCTTAAACGTCTGCGCAAAAGCGAAGATTTTTTTGTATGGTGCATTAACTCATTTCTGGAGGATTCCCGGATAAAAGAACTGAACAATCTCTCGAACGGGCTGCGTTTCAGGATACTTGACGCATCGGTTGTAACTGAACCCGGCGCGACAGGGTCAAACTGGCGGTTGCATTATTCTCTTGACATGAAGACCCTGAGATGTGATGAGATAAAAATAACAGATGCGAAGACGGGTGAAGGCGTCAAGAACTTCAGCGTTGCTCAAAATGAAGTGATTCTTGCTGACCGTGCTTACGGCAGGCGCACGAACATCGAACTGCTTTCCGATGCCGGAGCATACACACTATGCCGTTTTTCCCCGCAACATCTTCCGCTTCATACAACAGACGGCCTTGCGTCTTTTCAGCTTTTGCCCAATTTGCGAAAACTGGAATTTGGAGAAACAGGCGAGTGGGACGTATCAATAAAATATCCTGACGGGCACCTCATATCCGGGCGTGTATGCGCTGTAAAAAAAACTCCGGAAGCTGCGGAAAAATCAAAAAAGAAAGTTCGCCGGCAATCAGTTCTTGCTCAGACAAAGCTACAACCCAAAACTTTGGAATACGCTGAATACACTCTGATTTTTACAACACTTCCACCTGCCACATTCCCGGCAGAAAATATTATGAAAATTTATAGACTGAGATGGCAAATCGAAATACTTTTCAAAAGATTAAAAAGTATTCTTTCGCTGGGACATCTCCATAAATATGATGAACAGAGCGTCAGAGCCTGGTTGTCTGGAAAAATTTTCACAGCCCTTCTTATAGAACGGATAATCAAAGCCGGAGAATCTTTTTTTCCCTGAAGATAATAATGCCCCTCCTGCGTTGGCTAATCGCAGCCTGTGGCGGGAAAACTGTTTCATTGACAAACTCCTGCGGAAACTTATCCTCCCCGACATCTCACTATGGCAATGTATCAGAAACTGGTACAAGATTGCCTCAAAACTCGCTGAACGTCACAGAAAACGAGTCCCTGTTTCAGCTTCTCTGAAATTGAATACTCTTGGCTTTGTCAGCTTTGGTTAGCGCTTAT
>MHYA01000104.1 GCA_001825675.1 Planctomycetes bacterium GWF2_42_9
GGACTTACTATATCGACTTACAAAAAAGCGAAACTTATCTTACGTTATCGAGTTGGCTGGGGCGTTTTTCACACCGCCAATCTTTTCAACAGGTTTTTCGGCTCAGCCTTATTCTGTCTCGTATACGGCGACACAGTCTGATGCAGGAAAGTACTTACAGGTATTGTTTTGCTCCGTTTCGTCGGTAAACGATTCGATATTTCTAGACTCTGCGTCGGTGACTATAATCTGTGGCTCTGGTGATTTGACTGCTGACATGAGCGGCGATTGTAAAGTTGATTTTGAGGATTTCGCCATATTTGCATCGGAATGGCTTGAATGCAGTGCAGGCAGTGGTTGTATATAAAAATTAAACTTTTTTAAGGAGGAGATATGAAGATCGGTTATGCATCGCTTACAGCAATATTTGTGCTGTGTATTGGCCAGTGCTACGGAGCTCTGACTAACGGGTCGTTTGAATTGCCAAATACAAGCGGACAATGGCTTAATAAGAAAGACAATGGTGCTGCGGCCAAAGCCAGTAATTGGGTGTATGCTATTTTGGGATCGAGCGGAAATGAATCTTACGCTATAGGGTCTGCTGATCCTTGCGCAGCTGGATTAGTTCCGGCAGACGGCACCCAGATGATAGCGTTTCATGGCTATCAGATAATGCAAAATACCGGGCAGGCAATGACAGCTGGCGTAACCTATACAGTGAATCTATTTGTGTCATCAAAGAATGGGGCAGCAGATTCATTGAATGTTGAGATATGGAGCACCAGTTACGCTCCGCCTTCAGTAGCGACAACGGCGGGAATCGCAAAATTCTTATATTTACAGAAGATTACAGCGCCATTGTTTAGTGCAGGGTTTAAGCAATATTCAGTGTCTTACACCGCTAACGCCGATGATCAAGGCAAGAATATAATGATATCGATGTATAATCCTAATTTTGTTAACGATTTGGTATATGTAGATGGCTTTACGTTAACGACGAGTACCCCTGCGACAGGTCTCGTTAACGGCTCATTCGAAGATCCAAATTATCCCGCATTACCTTTAGTCGGTGGTGCGATGGCTGCTGGATGGTATTATAGCGACCCCGCGGTAGGTTTTTGCAACATTGGGCCTCGTCATCCTGACTGGGCGGCAGGAATTCAAGTTGTGGATGGTCGTCAGTTCGTAACATTGCGTCAGCAAAAAATATGGCAGAATACACATTTACAGATGGCAGCCGGAATTTCCTATATGCTTAAAGCGTATGTGGCAGGTGAAAGCGGGAGGGCTGATGGCTTTAAAATGCAGATGATTAGCAGCAATACTGCAGATGGCGCATTAAGTACCAATGAGTTGAGTGTTCAATACTACACGCCTGCTGTCGCGGCTACATCAGGATTGCAGCCGGTTACGCTTGCATATACTGCGACCAGCGCAGATGCAGGCAAGTACCTTCAGGTCGCAATTTCCTCGGTTCCGACAACTAACGATTTCCTATTCATTGATAACGTTACGCTGTTGTCTGCTCCACGGTTGGCTGGGGATGCAGATGAGAATCACCGTGTTAACATGTTCGACCTGGATGCTCTGGCTAACCAGTGGCTTATGTGCACTGATCCATTGGGAACAGGTTGTGTTAAAGTCGGAAAATACGCAAATATGGTGTATGCTCCATCGATTACCAATGTTGCAGTTGATGGAACCTTAACGGAATGGTCGGATGCTATTTGGACACCGATAGCTGATGTGGTTGACGGCACCGCGACAGATGTTTCGAACGCAATGTATGCGTGCAAGTGGAATCCTGCAACAAATGTGATATATCTCGCAGTCAAACTGATTGATACTGACCGTAACTTTATTCCTAATTATGGTGAGTTCCTTTCGTGGGATGGTCAAGATGATCTGATTATCTATTGCGACGGAGCGAATAGTGAGAGTGCGGGATTTTCAAGTGGGGCAGGCGGGAATTTCTCGACGGCTCAACAGTATTACGTTGGACCTACCGGTTCAGGCAATACAACATGGCAGATATGGGGCGGAAATAACGAGTATATGCCATACTATGAAGATCCCGGCCTGGTTTCTGCTTGCGTCGTGAATGGTAATAATCTCAGCTATGAAGCCATAGTTGTTCCTTTTGACTGGTATGATGGACTTGCTAACGACCCAGACAAATCTACAACTACAACTATGCTCAGTAATGAGAAAGTGTTGGGCTTTGATGTTACGATCGTGACAAAACACGTGACTGGCTATGGCGCGATTCAACCTAACACTGTGGCAGGTAAGTGGAATGACGCAAGTAAATTTGCAAAGATAATGTGCGTGCAGAATACGCCTACACAATGCGGCGCATGGGGCTATGAATCTGCAGATGCCAATAAGGATTGCAAGGTTAACTTTAAGGATTTTGCTCTGCTTGCCGGAAACTGGATAGTATGTAATGACCCGGCAGGTTGTCCGTGATTTGTTGATGTTACAAACTGTTCGGGTATGTTGCCCGGGCAAATTTTTTAAATTCCTATTTTATGGAGGAGTTATGAGAAAACTGGTAATGTTACTTATGGTATGTGTTTGCATGACAGGTATTGCAAATGCGGGGCTGACGAATGGCTCGTTCGAGTCTCCGGCGTTGGACGAATGGACGCCGAATCAGCAAGCCAGCGGCTGGACCTATTTTGATGTATCTGGATGGGGCGGCGGCTATTATGGTGCTGGAACAGCACATCCGGCATGGGGACCAGCTTGGCAGCCGGCAGATGGAACACAGTTCATTGCGATTAGATCGTATGCTCTTTGGCAAACGTCGGACATGAAATTTGTCGAAGGTGTTACCTACACTCTTGGCGTTTGGTCGGTGCAAGAGAATCCCCGCTCCAGTAATCTCGGAATGAGCATTGTTGCCAGTGACAGTGCGGCCATTTTAGGTGATGCTATCGTTGCATCAACTGCTGTAGAGCCGCTGACCACGAGTATGTCTGAGTTCAGCCTTTCTTATACTGCTACTGCAGCAGATGCAGGCAAATGGATTCAGGTTTGCTTTTATGAAAATCCGAATGTGAATTCGGGACTATGGATTGACAATGCAACGCTCGTTCCTGAGCCGGCAACTCTTACCTGCCTGGCTTTAGGTGGTCTGGCTTTTTTACGCAGAAACCGTAAGTAGTAGATTTTAAGTTAGTTTGTGCCCTCAGACTTTGCTGGGGGCACAAACATTTTAAGGAGTTTATTATGGAAATGAACTTAAAAACAAAAATGTTAAATTTCAATGGTCGTCAGCGCACAATTGTAAGAGGGTTTACACTGGTTGAACTCCTTGTGGTCATTTCCATAATAGCGCTGCTATTGGCAATATTGATGCCTTCATTAAATAAGGCTCGTGAAGCAGGGCGTAGAGTTGTATGTTGCTCAAACCTTAGACAATGGGGTATTGGATTCATGCTTTATGAGCAGGACTACCGCGGCCGGCTGCCGATGGCTTATGCTTCTGCAACGACTGGCGCGTGGTTTCAGGTTAGTACCATGGGAAAATACCTGCCAAATAAGTCTGTTAAGTGGGATACTGGCCAAGAAATAATAACCCAAGGCATTGCTCTTTGTCCATCTCATGCAGCGGCACGAAGCAGCAAGGCTGGGCGAAGTTACGCGTTTAATTATTACCTGAAATATCCGGATGATATACGTCCGGGGGCTAGTAACCGAGCGGTTGATTTTAAGACGGATCCCCATAAAAAAGACCAGGCGGTACTTGCTGACGGCTGCATAGATGCACCTACATGGAGTGGAATGATCCCAGTGGCGGATTCAGCACAGTATTACTTTTCAAACAAAGGTGAAATAAATTATTACAGGCACGGTGGCAAAGGCTCACAGGAGATAGGTGAGCGGAGCCGCTATAGCGGAAAAGGAAACGTCCTATTTGGTGATTGGCATGTAAGTACGACAGTGCTTAGCGATCGATTTTGGGTCGGTACAGTAAATGATCGCGATATTACCATATATTTTAAAAAGTAAGAGCATAGAAGCTACGAATTCGTGCAGGGCTGCATTAAATAGAGCACAATATAAAATAATGGATTATTCCATGTTGCCGTTAGGTGAGGTAAGTAGTGCGTATCAGAGTTATTCAATTTGCTGTACTATGTGTCGTTTGTGCTTTCTGCACTTCAAATTGCATCGCTTTTGATATTTCGTTCATCTGTCCTCAACCGAAGCGGGTTGCGGTTGGAAATGATAACTGCCTTATTCCTTACAAGATAAAGATTGCTGTTGATGCAAATGCGGCAAATTTGGCTAGGCAATTGCTCGTCTCGGAATTGTCGCGGTATGTTGCTATGACATTTGACGGTACTGAATGGGATATGACATTACGGTTTGCGGCAGGTCAGACTGATATATTTCCGCAAGGGTATCGCCTTGCGATACAGCCGAAAGAAATATTAATCTGGGCAAATGATTGTCAGGGGTTCCGTAACGGCGCAATCACATTATTATGGCTTGTCCGCGGGGCGGCTGCTTGCCAGAGGGCCGATAAAGGTGTGAGCTTAAGGTCAATGGTGATAGAAGATAGCCCTGATACATCGCGCCGCGGCATGGATTTACAGTTGTGCTTTTCCGGTCCTGATGCGGATTTCATGTATGATTCAGTGCGCAGCTTGGCAATGCTCAAGTATAATGTGATCATGCCGGATTTGGGACTTTTTTACATGCCCCAGACCGTAGCGACCTCCAAAGAAGCTGCTTCGCATTTGCCTCCAAAGAGCAAGCCGATTGATCGTACAAAATTCAGAGAATGGGTGAGGTTTTGTGAAAAGTGGGGGTTGGAAGTAATACCAAAAGTTAACTGTTTAGGGCATAGCGAACGGGGCGTGCCGTGGGTCAGCGCCTTTGGAAGAGGGCTTGATATTGATGATGAGCGGAATTACGACGTCATCTATGCAATAATTGACGCATACATTGAAGATTGTCCCAATATCAAATACATTTGTATAGGTATGGACGAAGCAGTCGATAGTATGCGTGAGAACAGCAAAAAATACGATAAACCTGCCTATGAGCTACTTGCGGAACATATAAATAAAGTTGTAGCGTATTGCAAAAAGCGGAATGTGATACCGATAGTTTATCATGATATGCTCCTTGGCGAACAAGAAAAGATATACTGGCGTGAGGGTGTAGCCAACGGTACTGAGCTGGAAACTTATCGGGCAAGGGCATTGATCCCTAAAAGCGTTGTAATAGATTATTGGAACTATGAAGGGTTTGAGCGATATCGCACGGTCGAAAATTTTCAAAAGGAAGGTTTTGAGGTATGGCTGACACCGTGGGCTGGAGCAAGTGTCCGCACTATGGGGCAGAATGCGCCGGTGCTTGGAAGTTCAGTAATTGGCAGCACATGGATAGATTGTACTTATACCGATTCCTTCGAATTTGGCGGAAAATATCGAATTTTTTATACAACCAAATGGCTCCATGATGCGATTTCGAATTTAGCTGCAATTACCTGGAATAGTAATGCCCAGGTAAAACAATCTTTTGATATGGGTTTTGATGCCGGCCTGGTTACAGCAAGTTTGTACTGGGACAGGCCTGTGTATCAAAGTGCTCAAACAGCATCTGTAAAACTGCCTAAAATCAAACCAGGCATAAGCAGGTATGTGGATGAGATATTCAAAACACTCAAACTTAAATCAGAAAAATATAATTTCAAAGGGCTCGACTTTGAGATTGATAAGGGTAGTGCGGTTGTGTTGGGTAATGTTGCGCCGGTAGATGTCAGAGCTGTAATGTCGCAACCCAAGCCATGGTCGATTGTAATCGATGGTAAAAAATGCGCAAAGATATCTGGTATCAATAAGGTTCGAGCTTCAAACGAATGTGTTTTGTATACCAGAGATTTCGGGCGGTCCACGCGTACAAGTCAATATGGCACAGAGGCAGTGATCCGCTGTGGCCAGACACATTATTGCGATACTTGGGGCGTTGGTAATAACTCTATACCACGTAACGGTTATGTATTATCAGGCCAGGGCGGCTATAATTTGTATTCAAATGGCGGCGAAAGTTATGACAATGAAGCATTCAGCGGTTATCACACTGTAGGGCTTGTAGATGCCAATGATGATGAGGTGGCTTTAGGCAGCAGGCCTCTCGATGGTGCGTCTCAAGCTAAATTAGTTTTAAAGCGCAAAGCTAGTTCGCTTGTATTTTTGCATACGACGGCTTATGAAGCGGCACATTATATGGATCCTATGGCAACAATTGAAATCGTATATGCAGATGGCGGCAAAGCTGTTTGTCAATTGCGATACGGGCGCGATATATGCAGCTATGATGATGTCTGCTTTCTTTATGGAAAGAAAGATATGCCCGAACGATGGCTTGCATACGCCGATTATGGCCAAGGTTTAAATGATGGTGTACTGCTGTATGCCTATCAGTGGAAGAATCCTGAGTCTGACAGGGAAATCTTAGGTGTAAACTTTTACGCCAACGATCTCGGTGCCCGGATCGGTTATGTTGTATTAAGTATGCTCAGTATAAATTAGATGGCACAAAGAGGTTGAATTTATGCGTTTTTTTGCAATGCTTATAATGAACGTATCTGTAGCTGCTAATACATTTGGCTTCTATGAAGCATCGGCATGGAATATAGCAGCTCGACCGCGTCAGGTGAACGAAATTGCAGGCAATCCAGGCTTTGTACTGCGACATAGTTCTACAATCTATGTCGCTGATGATAATGATATGACGATCGCAGGGGTATTACGGGATTATATTAAGGAACATTTTGGATTTATTCTTACAATTGTTCGAGGTAAGCCAGTCGGCAATGTGATTGGGTTGAAGCGAGATGTCATCAATAACACCCGCCAGGAGCAATATAAATTGGATATTTTGCCAAGCGAGGTGGGTATTGCCGGCCATGACCGCGGGGCTGTACGCAATGGCGTAGCCTTATTGATGGGGATACTATCTGACCCGCGACTGTGTCTTGAATCGCGATTATTGATTATTCCCAGTGTTCAGATCACAGATTGGCCGAAGATCACCGGTTTTCGCGGCATGCATCTACAGATATATTCGACGCCATTCGAGCCTGATTCCATCAAGCGCTTTGTGGATGGGGCGATGCTTTTGCGTATGAATACCCTTGTGTTTGATATCGGCAGTAATTGGAAAAGTACGACCAACAAGGCGAATGGCTCATATACTCGCGAGCAAATCCGTGAACTGGTTCAATATGCTAAGGTCAGGGGCTTTACAGTTATACCATCAATGAATCTGCTTGGTCATTCCGAACGCGGGCCAATTTGGTATTCGAAGCGAGGCGAAGGCATCGATATGACCAACTCATTGAATTATTCTCTTGTCGGCAGTATGCTAACCGAAATGGTCGTGGATTATGATAATCCGGCCTATTTTCACGGCGGAATGGATGAAGCACTGACTACAATTCAGCTAAATGCTGCCGCGATGAACAAGACCGAAAGAGACACTCTTAAAGATCATATTATAGCCATTAACAATATCTGCAAGGCGAGAGGCATGCAGCTAATTATATGGCATGATATGCTGGTTGATAGCAGTGAGGTCAGCGAAGTTGCTTCTGGTACACCTGCTCCCAATGGTACAGCTGCAGCGAGACCTCTGGTTCCGAATGATGTGATCATCAATGTCTGGGATTACAACAACGGCGGCGGAGTAACATGTGTGCAGCTTTTCAAGATGCTGGGTAATCCTGTGATCGGGCTTGCCTGGATGGACGTATCAGTAAGTGATATGTCCAATACGGTTGTAACGCAAAATCTTGCGGGCATGATTACTGGAACATGGACCGACATTTGTGTGTACCCTAATCCACTGGCCCAGGTGTTCTGGCAAAATGAGCATTTTTCACGATCCCTCGCGCTTGGAGGGCATTATTCATGGTATTCCAGGGCGGAAGTCGGAGACTCCAGAACGGTAGGTTTTGATCCTGCGGTCTTCTCAAACTTATGTCGTTGGGAGCGGGGCACAAGAAGGATACCTCGAGATTGCAATTTTATAGACATGTCGGCAATAACAGGCCTTCGCAATTTGGATGATGATGGGCCTCGAATTATTAATGCGGTAAATGCGGCGGTTCCGCATAAAAATGGGTTGTCATACTTTCGCGGTATGCCATTCAAGGTTGATACCAGCAGGTACCTGGAGTGGCAAAGCAAATTCAGCGGTTCTTTTGCTATAGCCGATAACCAAAATTCGCCAGCTTACAAACATCGTGTAACGATCAAAAAGGGGAGCACAAAGCTTCGGACTTTTGATGTTGATGGGGTCAACATAGGCCGAGGGCAGGATCAGCTCGTGATTTATACAAATCAGAATCGACGAACAAATACCAGTATTTGGGGTAGCGAAACAGTTGTCAGCAATGGCAAAGTTGTTCTGATGCAAACTTACAATTCAGCTGATAGCCGTATACCACGAAATGGGTTTGTACTCAGTGCCCATGGAAGCAGAATGGGCGACATCGCAACCGGAGTTTCTCTTGGTGATACGGTTACAGTTGAACGCGTATACAGCGACCATAATGAACCAGCATTTGTTCTTGATAATCGTGCAATTCCGGCAACTTCATCGGGCAAGTTTATCACAGTCAACAGCAAGATACAAAATCTGGAAATTCTACAATCAGCGGTATATTCAACTATGCCGGGCGATGCTCCGGTGGTCGGGTATATGTTTACATATAGCGATAATTCACAGAGTGGTCCTTATAATATGTACTTTGGCCGAGAGCTTGGCGCATTCAATGAGTCTGTCGGAATGTATGATCCTAATGTGAGCAAGAAAATATGGCTGGCGTACACTAATTATGGCAAAGATTCTTTTCAGGGTGAAGTAGAAGAAATCTATTCGTTTCATTGGAAAAATCCCGTCCCAGAAAAAACAGTTAAAACTATTACAATATCTCGCGGGGCTAATGCACCTTTGATAGGAGTTGTGGTGCTGGGCATGACGAGTTACAATGATTTTTGCGGGGAGTACAACTTTGCCGGCGATTTTGATGACGACTGTTTAGTTGGTCTCAAAGATTTATCTGTTTTTACAGAACAATGGTTGATGTCAAGGTGAGAAATTATTTTTAAGGGTACTATTTATTATGATCGAACTTGAAAAGCTTAAAGCTGCACACTCGAATGCAAGCACAACCCTGGTTGGCAAATCCTTGCCTAACATACCATGGGAGAATAAATCTGATGCTTGCAAAAACGTTGTTTGGAGATATAGTAAAAATCCTATAATACAGCGTGATTTGCTCCCGTTCTCGAATAGTATTTTTAACAGTGCTGTTGTGCCATTTGAGGGTAGTTTTGCTGGTGTATTTAGGTGCGACGACACTAAGCGTCATATGCGACTTCATGCCGGTTGGAGCAGAGATGGATTTGACTGGCAAATAAATCCAGAGCCGATAAAGTTCATTTGTGAAGACCCTGAAATAGGAAACTTTGTTTATGGCTATGACCCGCGTGTGTGTTGGATTGAGGATCGTTATTATGTAACATGGTGTAACGGTTATCACGGTCCAACAATTGGTATGGGCTATACATTTGATTTTAAGACTTTTTATCAGCTTGAAAATGCATTTCTGCCGTTTAACAGAAACGGCGTTATGTTCCCAAAAAAGATCAATGGCAAGTATGTGATGTTAAGCAGGCCATCAGGTCCAGGCCATAATGATTTTGGTGACATATTTTATAGCGAAAGTATTGACTTGAATTACTGGGGCCGACATAGGTTTGTCATGGCCACATCACCTGACCTATGCTGGCAAAGTACCAAAATAGGTGCCGGCCCAATACCGATTGAAACGAAAGAAGGATGGCTTTTGTTCTACCATGGCGTATTAACGTCATGTAGCGGTTTTGTTTACAGCTTTGGTGCGGCACTTCTTGATCTTAATGAGCCATGGAAGGTGAAATACCGAGCTACGCCTTACCTGCTGAGTCCGCAAAAGCTATACGAATGCGTTGGCGATGTGCCCAATGTCGTGTTTCCGTGTGCGACATTATGTGATGCGCCAACTGGGCGTATTGCCATTTACTATGGATGCGCGGATACGGTTACAAGTTTAGCTTTTTGTCAAGTCGATGAATTGCTTGGCTTTATAAAAGCTAATGTATAATTGAGCAGAGCATAAGAACTCGGTCAGGTAAATTCTAATATGCATATATTTGATTGGGCTATAGTGTGCATTGTCGTGGCGGGGCTTGCCGCTGGCGCATGTGCCACAAGAACATATGTCAAAAGTGCGGCTTCATTTCTTGCAGCCAATCGGTCTGCCGGGCGATATCTTCTGACCATGGCAGAAGGCATGGCATCGTTTGGAGCGGTTACAGTCCTAGCGGAATTTCAGCGGTTTTATACCGCTGGTTTTGCAGCGGTGTGGTGGGGGCTTGCAACATGGCCGATATTTATGGTGATATCGATGTCAGGTTGGATTGTGTATCGTTATCGTCAAACTAAGGCACTAACGATGGCGCAATTTTTCGAAATGCGGTACAGTCGAAAGTTCAGGATTTGTGCCGGCATACTGGCGGTAACGGCTGGTGTAATCAACTATGGCATTTTCCCTGCTATTGAAGCTAAATTTTTTATTTATTTCTGCAGCATACCGCAATATTTTGCCTCCATAGGAGGGTTCGAGATTAATTTAACGATGGGCGCTATTATGGCGATTATACTTTTAACCGCTTTGACGTTTACACTTTTTGGCGGCCAGATATCGGTGCTTGTTACAGATTTTTTGCAGGGGCAATTTGTAAATATCGTGTTCCTGTTGATCATGGTTGTATTAATAATTCAGTTTAATTGGTCTGATATCGTTGGCGTATTAAAAACTGTCGAGCCTGGAAAGTCGCTGGCAAACCCCTTCGATCAAAAAAATATTGCAAATTTTGCACTGCCGTTTTTTTTGATGAACGCGGCGTTTAATATTTATTGCTATATGGCATGGCAGGGCACACAGGGATGTTATTGCTCGGCAAAAAATGCACATGAGGCTCGTATGAGTCGTATTGTCTCCACGTGGCGAGCGGGTGTTATATGGGTCGTGGTGCCACTGATACCTGTATGTGCCTATGTATTACTAAACAGCAATTTGATGCCTGACAAAGCGGGCCTTGTTAATGCCGGTCTTGCCGGACTGGAATTGAGTACACAGGATCAGATCCGTGTTCCGCTGATGTTAAAAGCGATCCTGCCAACCGGAATACTGGGATTGTTTTGCGCAACCATGGTGGCTGCGTCTATAGCCACTCATCAGGCCTGCCTGCATTCCTGGGGCAGCATTTTTATGCAGGATGTTGTTATGCCTCTGAGACGAAGTGCCGACCACTTCTCGCCTGAAAAGCATATAAAGTACCTTCGCCTTAGTATAGTTGGTGTGGCTGCGTTCGTGTGGATTTTCAGCATGGTCTTTCCGATGAGGGACTACATATTGATGTTCCTGTATTCGACCGGAGCGATTTTTCTTGGCGGCGCAGGTGCTATTATCGTGGGTGGTTTATATTGGAGAAGAGGTACAACTGCAGGTGCATGGGCTTCAATGAGTACTGGTGCGATACTTTCTATATGCGGTGTTCTTATCAAGAATGTATTATGGTCACCATTAGTGCCTTTGTTGAAGGAGAAATTCTCCGATATCGAATGGATGCGGAGATTGCCAGCGGAGTTTCCGTTAGATGGTGTGCAGATGTCTTTTGGTACAGCTATTATCGCAATTTTGGCATATATCATTGTAAGTCTGTGTACTAAGGTTAGGCCGGGCTTTGATCTAGACGAAATGCTGCATCGTGAAAAAACTCGCGTTGATACTGGCGAGGGTAAGGCGTTTTGGAAGAACAAAACTTTTTCCGAGCTATTGGGTATTACGCCTGAGTTTACGTTCTGGGATAAATTTATATATTTCAGTTTTATTGGCTGGAGTATAACATTTTTTATAGTATTTTTGGTAGGAACTACTATTGCTATTTTCTGGAAGACGACTGACACGGGCTGGTCTAAGTATTGGCTGATCCATTTCGGCTTCCTTGCAGTTATCGGTGTGGTGAGTACGGCATGGTTCCTCGTAGGTGGATTCAGGGATATGTTCGATCTGTTCAGATCTCTCAAAGCTTCCAATGTTGATAGCGGTGATGATGGAACGGTCTCGTCAGACAATCTCAATCCAGCTTATTCAAAGCCCAAAGCGGTCACGGTTCAATCAGAATAAATAATGATACCTCTGGCGTGTTTTTCTGTAGGGATGCACAATGACTTTTTCAACTGATTTTATATGGGGTGCTGCTTCGTCTGCGTATCAAATCGAAGGTGCTGCATACGCTGACGGCAAAGGTTTGTCCGTATGGGATATGATGTGTAGAAAACAAGGCGCAATCTATCAGGCACAGAATGGGGAGATAGCTTGTGATCACTATCATGCTTTTAAGCAAGACGTCGTTTTGATGAAAGAGATAGGGATAAGAGCTTATCGCTTCTCATTATCATGGCCGAGAATTATTCCAGGTGGAACTGGTGAGGTCAATCCTCAGGGGATTGCGTTTTATAATGCTCTCATTAACGAATTGCTCGAGAACGATATAATTCCGTACATAACTCTTTTTCACTGGGATTATCCCTATGACCTTTATCGCCGCGGAAGCTGGCTTAATCATGATAGTCCGAAATGGTTTGCGGAGTACACAAAAATAGTTGTCAATAATTTCTCTGATCGTGTTGAGAACTGGATTACTCTTAATGAGCCGCAATGCTTTATTGGACTTGGCCATCAAACTGGAATTCATGCACCGGGGGATAAGCTTGATTTAGCAGAGGTATTAATCGCCGGACATCATGCATTGGTTGCTCATGGCCGAAGTGTGCAGGTTATTCGTGAGTACGCCAAGCGTAAACCCAGCATTGGTTATGCGCCAGTAGGTATCATTAAAATGCCTACTACTGATGCCATGGAGGACGTTGAAAGAGCTCGCCATGCGACATTCAGCGTAAACGATAGTTCCTGTTGGAATAATACCTGGTGGATGGATTCGGTATTACTGGGTAGATATCCCGAAGACGGCCTGAGGCTGTATGGTGATGCGGTTCCGCACTTCAGTACTGACGAGATGGAAACTATTAGCACGCCTATTGATTTTTTAGGTTCTAATATTTATAACGGAGCTTATGTAACAGCGGATCAAGATGGCAATTGTAAAGAGGCCCAGCTTTATAATGGCTTTGCTGGTACGGCAATGGATTGGCCGGTCACGCCTGAAGCTCTGTATTGGGGACCGAAATTCTTATACGAACGTTATAAAAAGCCCATTTTTATTACTGAGAATGGAATGGCTAATACAGATTGGCCAAGTGTTGATGGAAAGGTTCATGACCCACAGCGAATTGATTTCCTTCATCGCTATTTGGTTCAACTAAAAAGAATTTGTGATGAGGGCATTCCTGTCAAAGGATATTTTCAGTGGTCTCTAACTGACAACTTTGAATGGTCGTTTGGATACAATAAACGGTTTGGCTTGATCTACATTGATTATCGTGACCAAAGGCGTATTTTAAAGGAATCCGCCTATTGGTATCAGCAAATTATCATTTCGAATGGCGGGTGTTTGTAGATTCAGTAATGCACCCATTAAGGAGGTCTTATGAAATAATGGATTTTTTGATTCTGCGCAAGCGGTTGCGCTTTGGAATGATTTCTTACTCCCCTTTGACGCTACAACCCTGTTTACTTTTCTATTATGTGGAGAACTAAAATAACTTTCAAAATTAAAATGGAGGCGAACATGAGAGTTGTAACGCTTAAATACATGGCGATTGTCTGTTTATGCGTTTTATTTGCGGTTGTAGGAAATGCAAGAGGGCATATTTTCAATTCATTTGACGGAGATTCAAATTCTGATTTGATAATATCGACCAGCACAGGCGGTAACGGCCAGATAGACTGGTACGAATATAATCCTTCCACCGGCGGTACCAGTTCGCATACTCTATATTCGTATGTTGCGCAAACATTTGATGTAATGGCAATTGGAGATATTGATAAAGATGAGCATCAGGATCTCCTTGTGGGCGGCTCATACGGCATTAAATGGTATGAGGCCAGATTGAATGATACTGCCACCTCGGTGTCCACTTGGGGGGCATCGGGCTGGAATGTCAAAGATATTAAAATTTTTAATAATACTGCATATATTGCAAGACCGGGATATTTGTACAAACTAACTTCAAGTTCAGCAGGTTCGGCTACACTAACAGCATTGCTGGATACTTCCACTAAAACCTACAACATGGTTTGTCCGTCCGATTTTGATCTGGACGGTAAGACAGAGGTATTCGTGGCCTGGTATTGGACGAGCGATCCAACCAGCGGCTACATCGATCTTTACGAAGATGACGGGACTAATTTTACTAAGATCAATACTTTCATGAGCACTGTCGGAGGGTATGAGTCAATAGCTGGCTTATTTGATGACGACGGTTATATGGATTTATTCATAAGCTGTACAAATTCTAATGGTATCATGTGGTTTGAGGCGACCGGTGCCGATAACGCGGTAACCCAGAGAGATACCATAACCACCAGAAGCGCCAAGCATCTCATGCTGACAGATCTTGATGGCGATGGCAATAAGGATCTCATCATATCTGCCATGAATAATGGTGAATCGACTAATTGGGTTGAAGCGACTGGTGATAACAGCTACGCCTGGCGAAACGACTTCAACGCGTATCATCGTTCAGGCTGTCTCGCGGCAGGCGATTATGATAATGACGGTCTGATGAATCTATGGTTTGGCTCAAAGCCAAGCACCTATGATGTGCAGTGGGGTGAGGCGAGCGGTGCAGACAATGGTTTTACCGGTGCAGGTTCATTCACCGGCCAATATAATGCTGCCTACGCCGTATTCTCAGGTAATCCAAACGCATTCTATGCGGAGAACTGGAATCTTGCCGCGGTACCGCGATCAATAGATGAAGGCTCCGGCCTGCAGGATTTCGTGCTTAATTCCAGCACAAAAATTTACTATCAGAATTCAGGGGACGTGAACTTTGCGACCGTATTGAAAGACTATATTAAGGACAGCTTCGGCCTGGACCTCACGACCACACAAACAGAGCCGAGCGGCAATTCGATCTCGCTCGGCCGAGATACGAACTTAACGCATACAGGCGGCTACCAACTGACAATAGGCCCAAGCTCGAAGATAATTGTCAAGGGCAAGGATCAGGATGGTGTTCGCAGTGGTGTTGGTACTGTGATGCGCATACTTGGTGATGCCCGGCTGCGGATGCAGGGTTCGAGTTTGATAGTTCCAGCTGTTGCGATAGACGATTATCCTGCGATCACAGGAATGCGTGGTCTTGATCTGCAGATGAACGGCAACATTCAGGATGTTAATTCAGTAAAGCATATAGTACAAGCAGGATTTAAAACACACCTTAATACGCTTGTATTTGATATAGGCAAAAACTGGGACAGCAACTCATCAACTGAGGATGATGGAACGGGCTATACAAAGGCGCAAATCCGTGATATGGTTCAGTATGCCAAAAAACGGGGTTTCACGGTAATACCGGCCAGTAATTTGCTTGGTCATTATGACCGCTCTCCTTACTGGAAGAGTACTATTCAGCCAGACCCGAATTACATGCTCGGTATCAATATGAAGGATGCCAACAATTATGAGCTGATTGATGATTTGCTCGATGAGATAAGGTATGATTTTGGCAATCCCGCGTATTTCCATGCGGGTATGGATGAAACCTTTCCAACTCTCACGGGAAATGCTGTGCTTCTTGGCAAGAGCGTCAAAGACACATTTGCTGATCATATTACAGCAGTAGACAACCTGGTTAAAAATCATGGTATGAGTTTGATCATCTGCCATGATATGCTTGTTTATCCCGGTGAAGTGAGTGGTGTTGCTCATGGCACTAGTGGTGCTACCGGCAGTGCGGCGGCACGGTTTGTCATTCCAGATGATGTTATCATTGACGTTTGGGAATATAATCATGGGAGCGGCGGTTTGGATAGTACTAATTTATTCCAGGCCGCGGGCAATCCTGTGATCAATTCGGGCTGGATGCTAATGTCCATAGCGGATTGCGCACGCACCGCAGTTAATGAAGGCACTATGGGTGCTATCAATACCCAGTGGGTTGTTGCTGAGATGGGTAAAGATGTTATCACCACTGGTACAATGTGGACGGGTGAGCACTTTTTGCGCGTACCGACCATGACGGCTCATTATACCTGGTATAAGGAACCGGATGAAGACCTTAATACAGCCTTTGCGGATCGTATGTTGTTCGATTCAGCCTTAGCTACTGTTTTGGACCGTTGGGCACGCGACAGTAGGCAAAAGCCTTCGGTTACAGCTATCGATCTATCAGGTCTGAGCAGCGGTCGTCATACCGGGGATGATGCAGTTGATCTGTTAGAGAAGATGATGTTTGAGGTGCCTCGTTACGGGATAGACACATTCTATTTAATGGGCGAACCGTTCAAACTGGGTACTGGCGAATATGTAGAAATTCAAAGTCCTTTTGACGGTACTTTCCCGACGGAAGATCGTCAGGACTCTGCGTCGTATTATCATCATGTACACATCTCACGTGCTGGAACGATTATAGCTGACTTTAACGTAAGCACGATAAATGAGTGGGTAGATGAAGATGTGGCTATTTATACACGCCCGGAAAAATTCCATACGCTGTGCGGACCTTGGGCAACGGAACTTGTTGTTGAGAATGAGGAGGTAACTGCTATCTCCGAATACGCCGAGACAGGCGACAGCAGAGTTCCGAAAAATGGCTTTGTGTTAATGGCAGATAATAGTGCAAGGGGTTTACTGGAAGGAGCTCATATAGGAGATAAGGTAGAGGTTACACGAGTTCCTAATTCGGGAAGTGCTGTAGCTGCGTATGATATTGACAATCGCAACGTTAATTATGATGACATTACGATTGCAATAAATAGCACTGCGAGTAAGCTGACATTCCTGCATGCCACTCCTTATGCAACGGGTCTTGGTCAGCAGATAGGTACGTACAGGATAACCTATAGCGACGCCACTTATGTCGATATACCTGTGGTGTTCGGCAAGAATATTGGGTCAATGAGTACTGCCACCAGTATTTATGATTCCAATCAGGAAGGCAAGGCTTGGCTGGCGTATAGTAACTACGGCAGTTCTGATAAAGCCAATGACCTCAGAGCTGTTTATGCGTATGAGTGGACGAATCCCTACCCTGCTAAAACGATAAGCAGTGTCAAAACGATGGTCTATTATGCGCCTTTCACCAAACATATCTGCATTGCGGCATCTGCGAGCGAGACCTTCGACGAAATGGCTGTCGGTGATCTTGATGGTGATTCGTATATGGACCTTATTGTATGCGGTTCAGGTGGCGTGAAGTGGTATGAATCGCGTTCGGCTGATTCTGTAACGCTGGTCGATGACTGGTCAGGAAGCAGCTACAATGACGTACAATTTGGCGATCATGGTGCGTATATCGCCAAGAATGGAGCTGTGGAACTGCTCAGGGCTACCGCAGATAATACAGCCGCTATTGGTACGCTTGATAGCAGTTCAAGTCATATCTATCGTACCGCTTGTCCAAGTGACTTCGATGCTGATGGCATTGAGGAGCTGCTTGTTGGATGGACATATACAACTGATCCATGCGGCGGCCATACAGACCTCTACGAAGTTAATTCGAGTAATCACACGCTTGAATACAGTTACACGTTATGGGATAGAAGCGGAATACAGTTTGCATGTGGCTATCTTGATAACGACTCCTATATGGATGTTATAGTTGGTAGGTATCAGTCAAGCACTGGTGGTTATACACAATGGCTTGAGGCCACAGGTTCTGATGATGCTCTGGTATACAGAAGAACTATTCATCCCGCGGTGCCGGACGATAATGATAGGGCCCCTCATCGTGCGCAAATCATAGATATTGATGAAGATGGCTACAATGACCTGCTTTTGTCGTCTCATAACGGTAAATGGTGGGCAGGCAAATCCACCGTTAGACGAGCGGATATCTATGAAGCTAATGGTGATAATCAGCAGCCTATTCTAAGGGCGACACCATCTGGGTGGCGTCAATGTGGTATGTTTACTGCCGGCGATTATGATGACGATGGCTTGGTCGACATCTTCATGGCTCCAAACTGGGATGGTAGCGGTGGTCCAGCATCGATATCACGACTATATGCGCCGGGCAATGGAAGCCATACTGTTATCGACACGGGTGCGTTTACATCCGACAAGCATGTGTATGACGGCCATTATGTCAGCAGCTTTGATGGCGATGGTACCGGAAATGTTATTTATCTGGAAAATCCAAATCACAGTTTGACCCCGGGCGATGCTAATGAAAACTCAATAGAGTGGTACAAATGCGACTTTGCCGCCCCGCGCACAGGATGGTCAGTATTAGGAATTAATAAAGAGTAATTTGTGTCTAAGAGTGTCTGGTGTGCCTTTTCCTTAGAAGGCACACCAGGCTTTCCAATCTGCTTGGAAAAAAAACGAGATATGCTAAAATCAAAAGATTTAAAAACGCGTTCAATTCCGAGACTTGCCCCAAAGGCTTCGCAGTATATTCAGGAATTTCTAGATTATGGCATCCATAATACCCGGGGCTGTGGCATAAGCTTGCGTCTTGAAAGCGAATTTGCTGAAAAGTTCGGCTGTAAATATGGGATTTTGCATGCAAACGGCACTGCGACCATGCACTCGGCATTGATTGCGGCAGGAATCGGCGCCGGTGATGAAGTTATCGTGCCTTCGATCACAGCAGGCGCGACTGCGTTTGTGGCATTATACGCAAATGCGGTGCCTGTTTTTGCTGATATAGATTCAGATACATTTGAAATAGATCTCAAAGATGTCGAAAGAAAAATAACTCCCCGTACCAAGGCAATTATTCCAGTAGCTCTTTATGGTCTTGCCCCTGATCTCGATGCTATTATGGAACTTGCCCGCAAGCATAACCTGCTCGTTATAGAAGATAACGCACAATGCTATCTTGGCTATTACAAGGGCAGGATCGTTGGTTCTATAGGTCATGCTGCCAGTTTCAGTTTTCAGGGATCAAAACATCTTACATGCGGAGATGGAGGCATTACAATAACCAATAATCCTGAATACGCGGCTAATATAAGGCGGGCATGCTGTTTTGGTTATTCTACTATTACGTCAACGCCGGGCAGTAACACTATCCCTAAAGAACTTCGTGCCCATCCGATGTTCGAGAGGCACGCATCGCTAGGCTATAATTTCAGACTTCCAGAAATTGCCGCGGCAATCGCACTTGCCGAGCTTGAGCGATTGGATGAACTGGTGGCAATGCGGCAGGCCCTTGCGGCCCAATTGGCCCAAGTCATTAAAAATTGTGGCTGGCTAATTCCGCAGAAGACTCCAGACTATTGCGTGCATTCATATTGGACCTATGTCATGAGAATTGCGGAAAAAGGCCCGAGCTGGGAAGAATTTAGAAAGAAGTTTGTAGAGCTTGGCGGTAATGGATGGTATGGTGCATGGCTGCCAATTATAAAGAACCTGTGATGCGAAACCTTGGTAAAGCGGTACTTGAAAATCCGTCAAAGTATCCGCAGCGGGCCGGTGTTATGCCAGATTATCGGCAAGTGTATCTGCCGAATACCGAACGCATACAGCCTAGATTAATCCAGATGAAGCTTAATCTCTATGATTTAGATGAGGGGCAGAAACAAGCCGATATTCTTGGTAAAGCAATAAACCACTTTAATTGAAAAACTATTATGAACAATTATTTGAAAAACGTATTATCCAAAATCAGTCATCAAAATCATCAAGTCTCTCGTGATTTGTATGAATATGCCACTGCGGCAGTAGTACTACAAATGCTTCGTATGCCTGATAACTCAGCAAAAATGCTGGTGCAAGGCGTAAGGAGGATCAAGATTGATGAATATGTCCAGAAAGACCCTTATTTTAAGGCAAAGGTGACAGCCCTCGAAGACACCCTTGAGAGTGATATTGAAACTGAAGCCCTGGCAAGAAATGCTGCAGACCAGTTTATTCGTATGATTTCAATGGCGCCGTCTTTGCCAGAAGAATTAAAAATAGCAATAGTCAACGTTGACAGCCCAAGCCGTCTGGCTGATATGATTGCATCTCACTTAAATGTCAGTATAGCTGAAAAACAACAGGTACTTGAATCACTTAATGTAAAACAACGTTTACAGAAGGTAACGGCTTTAATTACCAGCGAAATGGAAGTACTTGAAATGGCTACAAAGATACAGTCGCAGGTAAAAAGTGAGATGGAAAAAGGGCAGAGGGAATATTATCTGAGACAGCAGCTTAAGGCTATCCAGGAAGAATTGGGGGAAGGTGATGAGCGGACTATCGAGGTAAAGGAACTTACTAAAAAAATTGAAGAGGCAAAATTGCCTCCAGAAGCCAAAAAGGAAGCCGAGAGAGAATTGAATCGTCTTGCTAAAATGCCTACTGCTTCTGCTGAATATACCGTTTCGAGGACATACCTTGACCTGATACTTGCACTTCCTTGGTCAATAAGTACAACCGATAGTCTTGATATTCAGGCGGCCAAAAAGATATTAGATGAAGACCATTATGACCTTGAAAAGGTTAAAGAAAGGATTCTCGAATATCTTGCAGTTCGAAAGTTGAAACATGATATGAAAGGTCCTATTCTGTGTTTTGTGGGACCACCTGGCACTGGAAAGACTTCGGTAGGGATGTCGATTGCACGTGCAATGGGGAGGAAGTTTGTTCGTATGTCCCTGGGTGGAGTACGAGATGAAGCTGAGATTAGAGGCCATCGGCGTACTTACATTGGTGCATTACCGGGCAGTATCATCCAGGGTTTGCGAAAGGCGGGTTCCAATAACCCCGTGTTTATGCTCGATGAGATTGATAAGCTAGGCGCCGATTTCAGAGGCGACCCATCGGCGGCGCTGCTTGAAGTATTAGACCCAGAACAACATCATGCGTTCTCTGACCATTACCTGGACGTACCATTCGATCTTTCAAAGGTGATGTTCATTACTACTGCAAATATCCTGGATCCCGTTCCTCCGGCGCTCAAGGATAGGATGGAGGTGCTGGAACTTCCTGGATATACAGCGGAGGAGAAGGTATTTATCGCAAAACAGTTTACCATACCAAAACAATTTAAAGAACATGGACTCACGAAAGAACAAATCACAATCGAGGATGACGCTATTAGGGCAATCATCAGTGATTACACGCGTGAGGCGGGCATCCGTAATCTCGAACGAGAAATTGCCCACATTTGCCGGAAGGCTGCCAAAGACATTGCGTCAGGCGAAAAAAAATATGTAAATGTTACGGCAGACCTGTTGCACAAACTATTAGGCCCTATTAAATTTTTCTCAGAAGTTGCTGAACGGACTGCTGAAGCTGGTGTGGCTACAGGTCTTGCATGGACACAGGCTGGTGGGGACATCCTCTTTATCGAGGCCACCTCCATGTCAGGTACGGGAAAACTCATGCTGACAGGACAGTTGGGTGACGTCATGAAGGAATCGGCGCAGGCGGCAATGAGCTATATTCGTGCCAAAGTAAAGAA